>DASWQX010000206.1:0-1742 GCA_036403495.1 Thermoanaerobaculia bacterium | reverse complement strand
CGGCAGGGATCGGGAAGACAGGGAATGAGGAGACTCGATTTCAGGCAACTCCTTCCTCCACGGCCCTCCCTCTCCACTTGTGGAGAGGGACCGAGGGTGAGGTTTCGAAGCGCAGGTCGCTCCAGAAGGCACAGAGCCGCTGGACTCCGCTGATTCTCCCGGCTAGCGTAAGATCCCCCCATGAACCCCGTCCTCATCGAGGCCCGCCGGCTCCCCGCGGAGGGGCGGCTGCGCCTGACCTGGAGCGACGGCCACGCCGCCGAATACTCCTACAGCTATCTGCGCGGCTGGTGCCCTTGCGCGGGGTGCCAGGGGCATACCGGCCAGAAGATCGTCTACCACCCGCCGCTCCAGCCGGTCACCGCCGAGTCGGTGAAGCCGGTCGGCAACTATGCCATCTCGCTCGCCTTCTCGGACGGCCACGGCACCGGCATCTACCGCTATGAGTTCCTGCGCGAGATCTGCCCCTGCGACGCCTGCGGCGGCTCCTCGCTGGCCGACGCGGCCACGTAGCGCTCCCAGTCCTCCGGGGTGTTGAGGTTCAGGAAGATCGCTTGCGGGTCGCCGAAGCGGGTGAGCTCCTCGCCCTCCAGCACGCGCACGGTGAGCGGCTCCTCGGCCAGGCGGTGGAGGGCCAGCAGCCCGCGCTCGACCCGCCGGGCGAGCGCGGCGAGCGCCGCCGGTCCGTAAAGGGCGGCGAGCGGCTCGAAGCCCTCGGGTCCGCGCGGGACCGTCCAGTCGGCCGCCGCCGGTCCGGTGCCCAAAGCCGCCAGCTCCGCCAGCAGGTCGGCCGGCACCCGCGGGAGGTCGCAGGCGAGCACCAGCAGCGGCCGCCCGGGATAGGCCGCCGCGGCGCCGAGGATGCCCGCCGCGGGGCCCCGGCCGGGGCCGTCCGCCAGGGCCGGCAGGCCGGGAAGCAGGCCGCGCCCGCCGTCCGCCACCGCGACCTCGGCGCAGACCGTGGCCAGCCGCCGCGCCGCCAGCTCCGGCAGGGTACCGCCAGAGAGCGCCAGCCGGGTCTTGTCGCGCCCCATGCGGCTCGACGCGCCGCCGGCCAGAACGATCCCCACCGGGTCGGTGGAGAGGGACCCCGTGCTACCATCCGTCGCGGTTTTCATGGCAAAGGAGAATCCTTCAATGAACGTGAGCATAGCCCCTCTGGTCTGCCTGCTGGCACTCCTGGCCCCCGCCGCCCAGGCGGCGCCGGCGAAGAAGAGCCCGCACCCCGCGACATCCCCGAAGAGCGCGACCGCGGCGCCGGCGGCGAACCCGCGGGTGGCGCTGCAGACGAACAAGGGCCGGATCGTCATCGAGCTCTACGCCGACAAGGCCCCCAAGACCACCCGGAACTTCCTCGACTACGTGAAGAGCGGCTTCTACAACGGCACCATCTTCCACCGCGTCATGCCCGGTTTCATGATCCAGGGGGGCGGCTTCACCCAGGACCAGACCGAGAAGCCCACCCGGCCGCCGATCAAGAACGAGGCGGACAACATGGTGCAGAACCAGCGCGGGACGGTCGCCATGGCGAGAACCACGGACCCCGACAGCGCCGGCGCCCAGTTCTTCATCAACCTGGTCAACAATGGCGCCCTCAACTTCCGCTCCAAGACCCCCGACGGCTGGGGCTACACGGTGTTCGGCAATGTCGTCGAGGGGATGGACGTGGTGGACGCCATCGCGGCGGTGAAGGCCGCCCCGGGGCGGATCTCCGAGGCCGTCCCCCAAGAGTCGATCGTGAT
>DASWQX010000205.1:0-7431 GCA_036403495.1 Thermoanaerobaculia bacterium | reverse complement strand
AGCCGGCCCTCCGCGAGCGCCGCCACCAGCGGGGCGATCCCCTCCGCTCCCGCGTCCGGCGCCACCAGCAGGCCGCCGCCGTGGCGGCGGATCCGCTCGGCGATGGCGCCGTGATCGAAGGCGATCACCGGCACCCCCGCCGCCAGGCACTCCGACAGCGCCAGGCTATAGGACTCGGGGACGATCGACAGCAGCAGGGCGAGGTCGACCCGGGTCCGCCGCAGCCGCTCGACCAGCGAGCCCGAGCGGTAGTAGCCGTGCACGCGGACGTTGGGGAGCCGCCGGAGGCGGTGCAGCAGCTCGGCGTCGCCGCCGCCGAAGGCGCTGAAGCGGAGGCCGGGGAAGCGCTCGCGCGGCAGCATTCCCGCCACCTCCTCGAACAGGAGGGCGCCCTTGTGCGGCTGCACCTGGCCGATGTAGGCGACGTGGCGGACCGGCCCGGGCCGCCGGGCCGCGCCGCCGTTCGCCGCGGCCACCGCCGGCTCGGTGACCGCGGGCTCGGCGACCGCGGGCTCGATGACCCGCTGGCGGTCGCGCGGCAGGCCGGGGAAGAGCTCCAGGTGGCGGTCGCGGAGGAACTCCGAGGGGTAGACGACGGCCGCCGCGGCGAGCAGGAGCTCGCGGGCGATCTCCCGCCGGCCGTCCTGGAAGCGCAGGTCCACCGGCCAGTCCTGGGCCAGGCAGCGGGCGCACCGCTCGCGGTCGCGGGAGTAGTCGCAGAAGCGGAGCTGCGGGCGCTCCAGCAGGTGCGGGCGCGGGCAGAAGAAGCTGAAGTCGTGGACGGAGAGGACCAGCGCCAGCCCCGAGCGCCGGAGCTCGGCGAGCGAGCCCAGGGGGATCGACGCCAGCCCCTCGACGTGCAGGGCGCGCGCCCCCACCTCGGCGGCGGCGCGCGCCACCGCGCGCTCGAAGGGGGCGTCGCGCAAAGTCACCGGCGTCGGCGGCGTCCCCCCCTCGATCCCCAGGGCCAGCCGCCGCCCCGCGGCGACCACCTCCAGCCGGTATCCCTCGTCCTCCGGATAGAGGAGGGCCACCGGCCGCCCCTCCGCCTCGCTCTCGATGCGGGTGAGGAGCTGCGCCTGCATGCCGCCCAGGCGGGGGGTGGGGGCGGTGGGGAGGATGTTGAGCACCGGGATGGCGGGGAGGCCGGCGGCGCTCAGCCGCTGGTCGACGGCGCGGAACGAGCGCCGGCGGAGGGTTTCGCGCACGCGGTCGGAGATCCGCTCGCGTAGCGCGGCGAGCCCCTCCGCCCGCAGCACGCGGCCGGCGGTGTGGAGGGTGAGCGAGCCGGAGCCGTTCATGCGGCGTCCCGCCCGATCCGGCGGATCCGTGCGAGCTCGCCGGCCAGGCGCGCGCCGGCGGCCTGCGGCGAGTAGAGCTCCTGGACGCGGCGGCGGGCCGCCGCCAGCCGCGGCGCCGCGGAGTCCGGAGCGTCGGCGAGCGCCCGCATCAGCTCGGCGGCGTGCTCAACATCCGGCTCGGCCCAGACGGCGCCGGCCGGGTAGGGACCCTGCGGGCTCTCCAGGGCGATGAGGCGGTGGCGCACCACCAGGCCGGTCTCGTCGTCGAGGAAGTCGGTGACGCCGCCGTAGCCGGTCGCGATCACCGGTTCGCCGAGGTACATCGCCTCGATCAGCGGCAGGCCGAGCCCCTCGGAACGGTGGAGCGAGACGTAGGCGTCGCAGGCGGCGGTGAGGCCGTCCATGGCCTCGCGGGCGAGGGTGCCGGTCACCAGCGTCACCGGCAGCCCCGCGGCCCGCCGGCGGAGCTGGTCGACGTAGTGGAGGTCGGCCTCCGCGTGGTTCACCTTGATCAGCAGGCGGAGGGGCCGCCCCCCTTCCCGGACCGCGCGGGCGAACGCCGCCAGCAGGCCGCCGGGGTTTTTCCGCTCCGGCACGCTGAGGGCGTCGAAGGCGAAGAAGAAGAGGAACTCGTCCCGCCCGACGCCCAGCGCCTCGCGGTCGGCCGGCGGCGCCGCGGTGGGCACCACGCAAGGGGGGACCCAGCGCACCTCGACGGGCGAGAGGACGCGGAAGGCCTCGTGGCAGAAGCGGCTCGGCGCCCACACCTCGTCGACGCAGCGGAACGCCGCCGAGAAGCCGAGCGGGACGTGCGACAGCTCCCAGAACCAGTAGCCGATCCGGTGGCGCCCCTCCACGAGCGAGCGCGGGATGCGACCCTGGATGCACTCCATCATGTCGGCGTTGACGTGGAAGAGAATGGGCTCGTAGGGGAGCCCCTCGCCGCGCCCCTCCTCCGCCTCGCCGGGAGCGCCGTCGGCGCGGCCGTCCAGGGTCCAGAGGGCCCAGGGGATGCCCGCGGCCCCGAGCGCCGCGAGCGTACCGCGGCACGCCTCGCCGACCCCGGTGGGGGCGGTCGCCCAGCCGATCACGCTGATTCCCGGCGGGCCGTCCGGGGACTGCGGCAGCACCACCGCCGGCCTCGAGCGGACCTGCGGAGAGTCGGTCCGGCGACGGTACTGGTGCTTCTCCCACCAGAGCCGCGCCCAGACCCGCTGGCGCCAGGGAAGGGTGCGCAGGACGGGGCGGACGACCGCGGCCGGCAGCCGGTACTCGTGCCGTCCGGAGGTGGCGAACCAGAGGGCGATCGCCTGGCGGTCCGCGCCCAGCGGATCGGGGAAGGCGCGCAGGAGATCCGGGCGGCGCCGGACCATCTCGAGGGCGAGCCGCGGCACGCGCGGGAGCTGTGAGGGATCGTGGCCGGCGTCGGAGGTCAGCCAGCCGACCTCCGCCGGGCTGAGCCGGCCGCCCCTGGCGCCTCTGGCCAGCCGGGTGTCGAGGACCGACGAGAGGTCTCCGTCCCCCAGGCTCAGGTCACGCGACGGCGGCGGCGGTTGGGCCTGCGCGGCGGTGAGCTCGCGAGGGATCCGTTCCGGCTCGTCGCTGCTCCCGGCGAACCATTGCGCGAAGCGGCGGTGGTCCTCGTCGTTCCAGGGACGGGGGAAGGCGCGCTGGAGGTCCGGGCGGTGGTCCCAGAGGATCAGCGCCAGCCGGCAGAGGGGGACTCCAGACGGCGCGTCTCCGGCCGGCTGGCGGAGCCACTCGAAGAAGCTGTCCTCGCCGCCGGTCGCGAACGGCTCCGGCCAGCGCCGCCCCTCGGGATCGACCTGCCGCAGGGTGAGCCGGACGACGTCAGGCACCGGCACTCCGTTGTCGAAGCGCCCGTACTGATAGGGGTAGTCCTGGACCGTCTCCTGCCCCTCCTGCCGCACCCGCTCGCCGTAGAGGCGGAAGAGCGGCTCGACGTCCGGGCGGTCGGCGAAGGTGAAGCGGTTCTGGAACTTCGAGATCCGGTCCGGGCGCCGGAAGTCGTAGCCGCTGAAGTGGAAGAAGCGCAGGGGCACGTTGGCGTCGCCCGAAAGCACGCGCCAGCCGTCGCCGTCCGCCGCGAGCCGCCGGTGGACGAGGTTCCAGTAGGCGGCGTTGTACCCCGGATCGCGCAGGATCGCGGCGCCCGCCAGGAAGGCGGGCGCGAAATCCATCCAGCGCTGGTCGACGAACAGCCCCCGCTCGACCTCGTGCAGGCAGTCGCGGTAGAGCCGCCGCGCCCACCAGGCGAGGAAGGGGAGGGTGCGCTCGTTGAAGGCGAGGCCGAGGAAGCCCAGGTTGTAGATGCCCGAGAGCAGGATCTCACGCTCGTTCGGCACCGCCCGGTCCTCGATCGGGGCGGTCAGGTGCGGGGTGAGCACCGCGTCCGCCCGGTCCAGCAGGGCGTAGAGCTCGGAGAGGTCGCCGAGGACCAGGATGTCGGGATCGAAATAGCAGACGCGGTCCCAGCCGAGGACGCGGTGGAGATGGAGGAGGAAGGACGGCTTGACCGCCGTGTTCAGCTCCAGGATCGAATAGCGGAACGCGACCTGCGGGAAGCTCGGGATGCCGAGCTGATCGGCGAAGACCACGGCGAACGGCTCGTCCTCGTAGCGGTGGCCGGGCTGCGGGCGGTCGACGATCAGCACGCAGACCTTTCCCTCCGGATGCCGGGCGAGGAACGAGCGGGTGAACGCCCTAGCGTACGCGAGGTAGTTGTTCGCGATGATGGTGCAGGCCAGCGGTGCGCTCATGCGAGATCTTGCATTCTACTATGCCGTTTTCCCGCGCGCCGCGAGGATCCCCGCGTAGACCTGTTCGATCTCCTCGGCGTGCTCGTCCATCTCCTTGACCGGCGGCGGGGAGGCCGCCCAGGCAGCGGCGATCTCCGGCGCCGCCGCCAGCCGCGCGATCCAGCCGCTCAGCTCGGCCGGGCTCTCGGGATCGAACAGGGCGCCGCAGGGGGGGCCGGCCGCCGGATCGAACAGCTCGGCGAGGGCGCCGCGGCGGGCGGCGAGCACCGGCACCCCCTCGGCCAGCGCCTCGCGCGCCACCAGCCCGAACGACTCCAGCCCCAGCGAGGGCACGATCAGTACGTCGAGCCCGGCGAAGATCCCGCCGCGCTCCGCCTCAGCGAACCGCCCCGCGAGGCGGACCGCCGGCGAGGCGAGGGCCGCGATCTCGGCACTGTAGGCGGGAGAGACCGCCGGATCGCCCCACACCTGGAGCGTCGCGCGGGCCGGGTCGACGCCGCGGAACGCCGCCACCGCCAGGTGGATCCCCTTGTGCGGCAGGAGCGAGCCGATGACGCCGAAGCGCAGCGGCGAGCCGGGCGGGCGGAGAGACCGACGCCCTCTCTCGCTCCCGGTCCCCGCGGACGGCCGCTCGATGCCGTACGGGATGACGAAGGCGCGGTCGCCGGGGCGCAGCCAGCCGAGCTCGCGGAAGCTCCGCTCGATCGCGTGGGAGCCCATCACGAAGGCGTCCGCGTGGCGGAGAGCCCGCCGCGTCAGCCGGCCGCGGGCGGCGTAGAGGGCGCGGTTGAGCAGCGGCGCCAAGGGGAGGCCGGTCAGCGGCAGGCAGGCCGAGCACTTCGCCGGCGCCGGGCCGGAGCAGAGATGCCGCCCGGCGTCGAGCAGATTGGCCCGCGCGCAGGGCGCCCACCAGTCCTGGATCTGGAAGAGGATCGGGATCCGCCGCCGCGCCGCCAGGCCGGGGAGGGTGGCGGCGTGGCCGGCGAGGTGGTGGACGTGCAGGAGGTCCGGCCTCTCGGCGTCGAGTAGGGCCCGGAAGTCGGCGGCGAGGCGGCGGTCGTGGAGGGCGTTGCGCGACAGCGGATCGCGCTGGGTGAAGTTGTTCACCACCAGCCGCACCCGGACGCCGCCGTCCTCGACCTCCAGCGCCTCGCCGAGCTCGCGGTCCGGCGCGGCCATCCGGGCGTAGACGGTCACCTCGCGCCAGCCGGCCTGGCGCAGGGCGAGCCGGCGGGCATAGACCTCGGTGCCGGCGGGGTTCCAGGGGGGCCAGCCGTGGACCAGGTGGAGCACCTTGCGCGGAGCTCTGGCCCGGGAGCGCGCGCCGGGCCTGAGCCCGGCGAGGACCCGCTCCCGGGCCGGCCGCAGGGGGTCCGCGCGCAGGAAGCGCGCCACCGTCGGCAAGTACTCGGGATGGAGCCGCCCCAGGGCCCGTTGCGCCGCCTTCACCCGCTCCGGCCGCGAGGCGCCGAAGCTCCGCTGGCCGGCGTGGTAGATGAACGTCGCGTCGTCGAGGACGTTGAGGTACCCCGCCTTGAGCGCCCGGAAGCAGAACTCGCTCTCCTCGCCATAGCCGAGCCCGAAGCGCTCCTCGTCGAAGGGCCCCAGCCGGTCGAGGGCCCGGCGCTTGATGTAGAGGCAGACGCCGACCCCGGTGGGGAGGCGCGGGCGCTCGCGGGCCGCGGCCCGCTCGACCAGCGCGGCGAAACGGTCCAGGCTCCAGCCGGCGGGCAGCGCGTTGACCTCGGCCGAGCGGGGGAGGGAGGCGATGGTCGCGTTGTTCGAGAACGGCGTCACGGTGGCGATGGCCGGATGCGAGGCCGCCGCCTCCTGGAGCTTGGCGAGCCAGCCGGCGGTGACCTCGGTGTCGCTGTTGAGCAGCGCGACGTCGCGCTGCGAGAGCGCCATCCCCCGGTTGACGCTGCCCACGAACCCCCGCCGCTCCGGGTTGCGCAGAACGAGGACCGCCGCCTCGGCGCGCCCCACTACTGCCGCCACCACCGCCAGCGCCGCCTCGACGTCCGCCCCCTGCGGGCCGTCGATCACCAGTACCAGGCGGTGCCGGTCGAGATCGGTGTGGCGCAGCAGGCTGGCCAGGCAGGCGGCGAGCTCGGCCGCCGCGCCGTAGACGGGAACGATGACGTCCACCGGACCCGGCGGGCGGTCGGGCTCGGCGGCTCGGGGGGCGTTCCAGTCAAGCGCGGCGTGGGGAAAGCTCATCAGGAGCGGGGATCTTACCCTTGAACCTCGCGAGCTCGTGGCTGAGGGTCACCGCCACCTCGGAGCCGAGGCCGGCGAGCGCCGGGCGCCGGCTGTCGCGCAGCCGGTAGGTGGCGGCGAGGGCGTCCCGTACCGCCTCCGGGCCGAGCCGGGCCTGGTCGCGGACCGTCCGCCGCGCCTCGAGCTCGAAATCGTCGGAGAGACGCTCGGCCGCGCTCTCCAGGCGCTCGCGCCGGCGCCCCTCGCCGAGCACGGCCGCGCGCAGTTCCACGAGGTCGTCGGGCCCGGGCACCGCCACCAGCAGGCGGCCCCCCGCCTTGAGGACCCGCCGCATCTCGGCCGGGTGCAGCCGGGCGTCGATCGAGAGGATGAGGTCGAACGCGCCCGCCGCGTAGGGGAGCGCCCGGTCAGCATTGGCCACGGTCCAGGTCGCCTCCGGGTAGCGCCGCGCCGCGAGGTCGACCGCCGCCGCCGAGAGATCGACGCCGTACGCCTCGATGCTTCGTTCCCGACCGATCGAACCGAGGTAGTACCCCTCGCCGCAACCGACGTCGAGCACGGCCGCGCCTGCGGGAAGGTTGATCTCTGTCAGAAGCGCCCGCAGGAGCGGCTCGCCATAGCCCGCGTCGAGGAGCCGCCGGCGGGCCTCGACCGAGTCCAGCGAATCGCCGGGATTCTTCGACCGCCGGTCCTGCGGCTGGAGGAGGTTGGCGTAGCCGCTGCGCGCGAGGTCGAAGGAGTGCCCCCGCAGGCAGGACAGCGCGCGCTCCCGCCGCTCCAGAGGCTCGCCGCAGCCGCGGACGGGGCAGATCAGGAGGGTCAGGGGAGGCTCCCGATTCTTTCGCGCCCCGAAGACGCCCGCCCGCAGGGCGGAATTTGCGCAGCCTGGGGTGTTAACCCCAGGTGGGGAGGCCGCCCAGATTCCCAAGCCCCTCCGTAGGGCCGGCATGGTTTTCCCGAGGGACGTACCGCGGAGGTGTCGGCCCTTCGGGGCTTCCAAGGAGGGGAGAGGGCCGGCCGTCCTGGGGTTGACACCCCAGGCTGGGCAAATTCCGCCCTCCGGGCGGGCGATCGTAGGGCTCTCCTCACCGTTTTCTCCCTACCACCTTCCGCGCGTCCTGGTTCTTCGG
>DASWQX010000204.1:0-5361 GCA_036403495.1 Thermoanaerobaculia bacterium | reverse complement strand
GTCAACGGCTATTTCTGGAGCAAGATCGAGACGATCACCTCGCCGCTCCGCTTCCTCTGCGCCATGTCGCTCACCTTCGAGAACGCCAACCTCGACCACACCCACGACTACGCCGAAGCGGCCCGCCAGGCCGGCGACGCGAAAACGGCCGCCGTGATCGAGCGCGTCCACCGCGACGAGATCGACCACGTCCGCTTCGGCTGGACCTGGCTGCAGATCTTCAAACGGGAGGACGAATCAGCCTGGGACGCCTTCCAGGCCAATCTCACCTGGCCCCTCCGCCCCGCCAAGGCGAGAGGACGGACCTTCCACCGCGAAGGTCGCGAGGTGGCGGGGCTCGATGCGGAGTTCATCGCGCGGTTAGAGGAGAGCGGCGGGTGATCGGCCTAACTCCTTTGCAGAGAGGATGTAGAGACGATCCCAGCCCGTCCACGACAACCTGTGCAGGCCACGGGGACGGCGGGACGTCTCCTCGAAGGGTTGGTCAGTCCAGGTGCCACTCCCTGTGAGAAGGCCGCCAGCGGATTCAAGGCAGGCCGGATTCATACAGGTCAGGCGGCAGCCCGCCCCGGTCAGTCGTATACGAGGGAGCGGTATGCCCTCCGACGGAGACGTCCCGCCGTCCCCGTGCCCTGCGGTAGGGTGTCGTGGACGGGCTGGGATCGTCTCTACACACTCCGGTCAATGATCGACTGGTTTCCGAACGCGGACGTGGGGCTGACTTGACGATCGAAGGAAACCCCCGTCGCATCCTCGCCAACCTCCTCGCCGAGAACCAGCTCGCGGGACGGCGATCCTCGCCCCCCCGCACGGTCCTTGAAACCGTCGCCCGCATGGCCCCGCTCCTGCGCGCTTTCGCCCGCGAAGACGATCGGCTGTGGAGCCCGGCGTCCATCGATCCGCAAAGCGTTCCAGAGATGCCTGGCCTGCCGCGACCGATCTTCGAATCGGGACCGCTCCGCGATCTTCCGCCTGCCGGCGACGTCCTCGCCTGGTGCGAAACGCCCGAGGCCGCCGCGCATCGCGGTGGCTCCCGCGCGGAGATCGACTTTTCCTGGGATGAGCCCCTCCACGAGCTCATCTGGAAGCTTCCGACGCCTTCGCCGGCCGTGGTCGCAGTCGTTCACCATCGAGAGTTCTCCCTGCAAGTCGCGGAGAATCTCGGATGCGCCTTGCCCGGCGCCCGGATGGTGGAGTCCATGGCGGAGCTGGATCGCATCCTTCCGACGGCTCCCCCGGCCTGGATCGTCAAAGCGCCCTTCTCCGCCTCGGGCCGCTCCCGGTATATCGAGAGGAGCGGACCGGCTCTGATCGATCCCAAATCCCGACGAACCGTCGAGCGCCTCTTCGAGCTTCACGGTCCGCTCCTCTTCGAGCCCTGGATGGACCGCACGGAGGATTTCGGCGTCTCCGCGCTCCTCGGCGCCTCGGGCTTGCGCATCGTGGGAATCCACCGCCAGCAGGTCGACCGCAAAGGCCAGTTCGTGGGGATCGATCTCCATCCCGATCTCTCCGATCAGGACCAACGCCAGCTCCTGAAGACGACCGAGGCGGTCTCGGCGGCACTCCGCTCGGCCGGCTATGTGGGCCCCTTCGGCATCGACGCTTGGCGCTACCGGCGGCCGAACGGCGCGGTCGTGCTGAATCCGCTGGGCGAGATCAACGCCCGGATGACGTTCGGGCTGGTGGCTTGGGCGACGGGGGAGCGGTTATCATTGAGCCCTTCCTTACAAGGAGATCGAACGTGAAACGAGCCCAGATGGCCCTCGCCGCCCTGCTCCTGGCCGCGCCCTCGACCGTGTTCGCCTGGGGACCGAACGGACACCGGATCGTCGGACGGATCGCCATGCACCACCTCACGGACGAGGCGGCGCGCGCCGTCGAGGGCATTCTCGGCCCTGAAACGCTCGACCAGGTCAGCACCTGGCCGGACGAGATCCGCTCCGATCCCAACTGGGCCAAGTCGACGCCCTGGCACTTCATCAGCATCGACGACAACGAGACGCTGGAGACGACCCAGCGCGATCCCGCCGGGGACGTGCTGGAGGCGATCCAGCGGTTCACCGCCGTGCTACGCGATCCGCAGGCGACGCTGGCTTCGAAGCAGGAGGCGCTGAAGTTCCTGGTCCATTTCGTCGGCGACGTCCATCAGCCGCTGCACGTCGGCCGGCGTGACGACCGCGGCGGCAATTCCATCAAGGTGACGCTGTTCGGCCAGGACACGAACCTCCACTCGGTGTGGGACGCCGGCCTGATCGACAGCGAGAAGCTGAGCTTCTCCGAATTCGCCACCTTCATCGATCACCCGACCTTGCAGGAGCTCCAGACCTGGCAGGGCTCGGCTCCGGCCGACTGGGCGAACGAATCGAAGGCGGTGCGCGACCGGGTCTATCAGATCGGGGACGGCAAGCTCAGCTACGAGTTCGAGTACCGGCAGATCCCCCTGATCAAACGCCGGCTCCTGCAAGCGGGCGTGCGGCTGGCCGGCCTCCTCAACTCGATCTTTGCCCAGCCCGGACCGTCGCTCCCGGACCGCCCTTAGGACTTTTCCAGCGCCCGGCTGCCGCGCCAGAGCAGGATCGCGGCGAGGGCGCAGGCGGCCGGGCAGATCAGCAGCGAGAGCCGCATCTGACCGGGATTTGTGGCAACGCCCAGGTGATCGTTGAGCTTGCCGATCAGGGGAGCGCCGAAGCCGTAGGCGACGATGTTCACCGTCGAGAAGAAGATGCCGATTCCCAGGCCGCGCAGGTGGGGGCCGGCGATGTCGAAGAGGTCCGCGGTCGCCGGCGCCAGCCAGATCAGCGCGAGCCCGTAGAGGACCACGCTCAACGCCATCAGCAGTCCGACGTTGCCGCTGTAGAGCAGCCCGAGCCAGAGCGGCACCGAGGCGAGGGCGGCGAAGGCGCTGAACTTCATCGGGCCTCCGCGGCCCAGCCGGCGCAGGCGGTCGGAGACGTAGCCGCCGAGGATCATCACCGGCAGACCGACGGCTATCGCCAGCACTCCCGCCGCGGAACCGATCAGGGCGAGGCCCATGCCGTGGACCCGCACGAAGAAGTTCGGCACCCAGATCCCCAGGTTGTTCGAGGCGAGCCCGAACAGCGCGTAGCCGAGGTAGAGGTAGCGCAGCGGGACGGAGCGGAAGAGGATCTTCCAGTCCTCGCGGCCGTAGCGGACCGCCGCCACTTCCGTGCGTCCGCGCGCCGGCTCGCGCAGCAGGAAGACCACGGCGGCCAGGGCGAGCCCGGGAAATCCCAGCAGGTAGAACGCCCACCGCCAGCCGTAGTGCTGACCGATCACGCCGCCGAAGAAGAAGGCGAGCCCGCCGCCCACGGCGATGCCCGAGGAGTAGATCCCCTGGACCGTCGCGCGCATCCGCGGCGGAAAGTAATCGCTCAGCAGCGAGAGCGCCGCCGGACCCAGCGTGGCCTCGCCGACCCCCACCATCACCCGGCAGAGGAAGAGCGTCCAGAAGCTGTCCGCGAACCCGGTGAGGCCGGAAAACAGGCTCCAGACCGCCAGGCCGCCGGCGATCAGGTTCTTCCGCGAGACCCGGTCGGCGAGCCGGCCGAAGGGAATGCCTAGCAAGGTGTAGAAGATGACGAAGGAGGTGGTGCCCAGCAGCGCGAGTTGCAGATCGCTGAGCTTCATCTCCGCCTTGATGGGCGTAAACAGGATGTAGATGATCGAGCGGTCGAGGAAGTTCAGGACGTACACCGCGGTCAGCACCGCGAGCACGAACCAGGAATACTTCGACACCTCCGCTTCGACCCTCGCCGCCGGCTCGCTAGGCATCCGCCGTCTCCTCTTCTTCGTCAGGAATGAACGGCCGGGAGTATACCCGGCAAGGACGGCTGCGTCCTCCGTCCTTCAGCGAGGACGTTCCGCGGAGCTCGGCGGCGCCCCGCCACCCTAAGCCCTTTCTTTTCCGTGCTGTTTCATCCTGGCACCCGCCTTGCTACCTAAGAACGGTCTACGGAAGGAGAACCTACGATGAAAAACACCACCACTTTGCTCGCTACGACTCTTCTGACGCTTTCGCTCGCCCCCGCGCTCCAGGCGCAGGGGCAGGGCTATCCGAACCAGCCTCAGGACCGCTACCAGCCCCGGGATCAGTATCAGGACCAGAACCAGGGCCAGGATCAGGGCCAGGATCAATACCGGGGTCCGGACCGCGATCGCGCCATCTACCCCGACCCGGGCCATCTCGATCGCGTCTCGGCGCTGGCGCACCAGATCGACCAGACCGCGACCTGGACCTACCGGGAGTTCACGCGCAACAACCGCCGGCCGAACCGGGACGAGTATCGTGCGATGAACACCTTGCGCGACCTCAACGTGGCGGCCGCCCGCTTCCACGACCAGGTGGAGAGCTATCGCCGGGACCCCCGTCACACGGCCAACGACTTCGGGCGGCTGGAGCGCGCTTTCTACACCGCCGGCCACGCCCTGCGCCGGATCCAGCCCCGTCCCTACGTCGACCGCGGCATGCAGCAGATCTATGACCAGATGAACGAGCTGTCGGCGTTCTACGGCCGCCATGCCGGCATGTACGGCCATTGGGGCGACCGCGACCATGGTGACGATCACGACCGCTATAACGGCGACCACGGCCGCGACGACAACAACCGCGGCCCGGATCACGATCACGACAACGGCTACCGGCCGCCGTTCGGCTCCTGAGGAACCGGGTCCGAAGGAGATTTGTTGAAACGATTGGCATGCAACACAGGCCGCTCCCTCGGTGGAGCGGCATTTTCGTGGAAGGACCAACCCATGAACAGCAAAGGGAATTCAGTGCTTCTCAGGACGGCGCTGGCCGCCGGCCTCCTGCTCGCGACGTCGATGACCGCCTCCGCTCAGCAGCCGCGCGGCGGCGAACAGTTCACCGCCAACCTGGTGGACCCCGCGGGCACCTTCGGCCACCACCGCTCGGGTGGATTTGGCTCCAATACGGCGCCGGTGGTGATCCATATCGACCACTACACCTCGGACGTCGAGGCGGGCCAGCTCAAGGGCATCCTCCAGCAGAAGGGCCCGGAGGCTCTGCGCGACGCCCTCTGGAACGAGGAGGCCGGCTACATCCGCATCGGCGGCGGCCTCGGCTATCCGATCGCGGCGGCCCGCTCGGTGGCGACGGACGACGGCGGCCGGATCATCCGCCTGATGATCGACCGGCCGATCTCCCAGCGGGAGGTCATCCTCAACACCCACACCGTCGACTATCCGTTCGCCTATGTCGAGATCAAGCTCGGCGCCGGCGGCAAGGGCCAGGGTGACTTCTACCAGGCGGCCAAGGTCAGCCTGACGAACGACAACACCCTCCATATCGACAACTACAGCCCGCAGCCGCTACGGTTG
>DASWQX010000203.1:0-1527 GCA_036403495.1 Thermoanaerobaculia bacterium | reverse complement strand
ACGTCCAGTACAAGGCTCGGGTTCGGCGCTGGGTCTGAACTTGTGTTTTAACCACGAGTAGTTTTGCGATGGGCTTTGGGTCCATCGCAAAACGTGTGCGGTGGCGGTCTTCCCGGACTCAGGTGGCCTTTTTGAGGGCCGGGTAGCGCTCGGCCCGGCCCGAACGGCGCCCTTTGGGCCGCCCAGGAGAGCGTCCGCAGGGTTTCGGCGGCTTCGCGGGGGTCCCCAGCGTCGGCAAAAGTGCCAAAACACCTCTACGGACCCGCACGGGTGTCAAGCGGCCGGGATCATAGCGCCTCTCCCACGGCAGCCGCCGGTCGGCCACCCATGGGCGTGCCAGCCTAAGCTGCGTGTAAGCGGCAACTACCAGCCACGTCCAGCGGTCGGCCTGCTCGGGATGGCGCACCCGGGGGCTGGTCCACCCGAAGGTCTGCTTTAGGAAGCGGAAGGTGTGCTCCACGTCGAAGCGCCGCGCGTAGGCGCCAGAGCAGGTCTAGGAGGTCCGACATGATCCCCTCCGGACCGTGCCACCACAACCACAGGACCCGCGGCTCGCGCCGCCTCTCGCCGCGGGGCAGCCGCTCGACCTCCACCAAAACCAGCGTCCCGCGCACGATCGGCAAAGGCCCTCGGCTGCCGCGCCCGGCGTGCTCCCGGACCTTGGGGTGCAGCCCCGCCCAGGCGCGCACGCGCACCGTCCCGTAGCCGGCGTCCTGGCACGTTCGCTCGGCTGAGGGCTCGGGCCAGCTGCTCGGGTCGGCACACTTCATCTTGCGCCCGTGACGAGGGTGGCGTCCGGTAGGGGCGGGGGGCGGCGGATCGGCGTAGAAGCAACGCCCCGCCCGCAGCCGCACCAGGATCTGCGCGCGGTGGTCCTCGAGCCCCTGTTGCAATTTCACGGGGTCATAGCCCGCGTCGAAGACGAACAGGGGGACCGCAGCTTCTTCCTTGGGCAACCGGGCTAGCAATCCCTTCACCTGCTCGACGGCGACCATGTTGGCGTCCTCCATGGGAGGTACACGCTCCACGTCCACGGGGGCAGTCCAGCTCTCGCGGACGAAGTTGAGCCTGGCGATCCATTGGTAAGCCCAACCGGCCACGATTGGCTGTCCGGCCGAGTGGCGCGAAGGGTGGTAATAGTAGCCTCGCTCGGGGCTGCTCTCCGCGTCGCAGCGAGGCCAGACGCTCACGTCCACCGCGTAGACGGGCACTTCTTCGCTTCCGGCGAGCGGATAGCGGGCGAGCAGTCCCCGCAGAGCTTCGCCCTCGATCCGCCCCCGATCCAAGGCGGCGTAAAGGCTTCCCCAGCCGCGGCGGTGCGATGGTTCGAGGCTCAGGTGAGCGGGAGAAGGGACGACGTCCGCGGTGAGGAGGGCGTCGGTGAGCTCGAAGAGGGCATCGGTCCGACGATGGAGGCATTCGTAGTAGAACGAGTCGCGGAAGGTGCGTAATGCGTGGAGAGCGTCGGCGGAAGGTTCCATAGTGGGTACATCATGCCCCCATCGGCCACTTCTCGCATTCGTTAGC
>DASWQX010000202.1:0-3116 GCA_036403495.1 Thermoanaerobaculia bacterium | reverse complement strand
GGCGGGCGAGGCCGCTTAACTGAACAGCATTGGGGTTAGCCGAACACCGGCAGCAGCGGCGAGGAGACCAGATCCCGGTTCTGCGGCGTCAGGGAGTGGCGGTACTTCCGCGCCATCTAGGTCGCCACGGAAGTCTCTCCCGTTGGAAACCGCACACCTGAAAGGGGTGATCGCGCAAAAGCCGAATTTGATGATACGCCATTGTGGATGGCTGTTCAACAGCCTTCGAGGCAGTGACTGCCCGGACCCGAGACATGCGAGTGACTTCGGCGGCTCGATCCCAGCGGTCGGTCCTGGAGGACAGGCGGAATGTGGAGCGGCTGCGGATGCCGGATATCAGGTGGGAGTAGGGATTTGATCCTGTCTGGTACTCGGAGGGCTGTACAACTCAGGAGACAGCCAATCGCTCAAGGGCAAGCCCGATCAGGCGGTCGTCGAAAATCTTGAGCTTGCGCTCGCCAGCCCCGCCAGGCCATGCAGCGAGACCCGCCTTAATGTCCTCCAAGTCGAGGCGGCGGCCTACTCGACTAATCAGCCAGTCTATGGTGCCAAGCAGCTCCATCCCAAGCGGGGACTCGAAGCCGGCGATCCGCTCCGTCGTGCGCTCCAGCGCGTCCAGGTATGGCCTCGCATTGGACTTGAGAAACAGCGCAACGCGCTCCTTCTTTGTGTCGTCAAAGGCGATTACATCGGTTGGCTTGGCATCCGGGATGCGGACATCCGACCGCAGGTAGCTTCCGTCCAGACCGTTCAACAGATGGCGCAACCGGTCGGCATAAGGACCATACTTGTGCGCTACGAAGTCAAGCAAGAGAGGATTATCTAGACCCTGCGCCTCGATCTCCCGCTCCAGAAACCAAGCGAGCTTCTGGACCTCGAGCATCGAACACTCGATCCCCAGAATCCAGTATCGGCGAATCAGCTCTGCGATCAATGCCCGTGCCGGTGTGAGCCGTTCCAGTCCCTCACGCTTGGCGACGTTCTGGTAGCGCGGCGCCGGTTCATAGACCAGGACTTCGACAGAGGGAAGGCCAGCCAGAGCCTGCTCGATCACGGGCCGCACAGTCGACCACTCCAATCCGCCATTGCCGCAGCCAAGCGGCGGTAGGGCAACGGAGCGAATTGCATTCTCCTGGAGTACCCTCGCCAAATCCGCAAGGCCAGCCTCGACCCATTCGAGACGGGTGCGGTCGCGCCAGTGCCTCTTAGTAGGGAAGTTGATAATCCAGCGAGGGCCTCTGCTTGAGCCCGCGAGGGGAGGCCGCTCTGTAACGAACATTCGCCCGATTTGGACCTCACCCTGCTTGCAGGCGGCGGCATACAACCGGAAGTTTTCGGGGAAGGCCTCCTTGAACATCAGCGCGATGCCCTTGCCCATGATGCCCACAGTATTGACCGTGTTCACCAGAGCTTCGACATCGGCGTCGAGTAGGTTACCTTGGGTGTAGTGGATCATCAGAAGTACCAGTCCGGCCGGATGACGACTCGGACACTGACTCCAGCCGAGGAAGTCGCCGCCTCGACCTCTTGTCGTACCACCTCAGTGTAACAAGCAACGCCGATCAGGGCTTCCATCGGAACGCACTGGTAGGCCAAGGCTTCGGCTTGATAGCGCTCGAACTTTCCCAGATCGTTTTCGTCCCTCCTGAAGTCCCGCCGCTGAAGGAGCTCGAAGTCTACATGGCCCAGATCGGCTCGACAGTTGAAGAATCTGGCTGCGGAAAGAACTGCGTGTCGATCGGTAAACACGTAGCGGACTCCGAGCTCTTCCAATTTGCTGAGTGACGATATCAAGATGACGATATCATGGTTTGGTCGCTGCTGGACGCCGCCATAGCCAGTCTTAATGTTGAGGAGCATCGGTGAGTATGGGGTGAAGTAGAACGGAATGTAGTCGGCGAGGTCCCCGCCGGGCGCTATCAGCACCTGTCTTTTCTGGCGTCTGGCGATGATCTCGGTATTGCCGATGGCAACGAAATCCGGGTCCTGCAGGATCGAGTTCCGGCAACGGAGGCCGTTGGCCAGTGCCCAAGGGAGGTTCAACCGGTGAGTGGCCCGGAAGATCAGGGCCTTCTCGGGAGTCAGGGTTTCTTGGAAGGACTTAGGCATCGGAGCGCTGGAAGAGTCTCCAACTGCTACCTTCTTCCTACCCCAGCACCGGCAGCAGCGCCGAGGAAACCAGGTCGCGGTTCTGGGGGGTGAGCGAGCCGCGGTACTTGCGCGCCATCTCGGCGGTGTCCTCGCGGCTGACGATCCGTTCGTAGAGGTTGGTCCGCTGTTTCGGGATGTAGCCGGCCGAGGAGATCAGGTGCTCCATTTCGTCCTGGCTCATCCGGTAGGCCGTGCCGGCCGAGGCGACGACGTTCTCCTCGATCATGATCGAGCCCATGTCGTCGGCGCCGAAGCCGAGGGATGCCTGGCCGATCTTCTTCCCCTGGGTGACCCAGCTCGTCTGGAAGTGGACGATGTTGTCGAGGAAGAGGCGCGAGACGGCGAGGGTCCGCAGGTACTCCTCGGCGTAGGTCTCGGGCACGTCCGGCATGTCGGTGTGGTCGTGCTGGAAGGTCCAGGAGATGAAGGCGGTGAAGCCGCCGGTCTCGTCCTGGAGGTCGCGCACGCGCTGGAAGTGCTCGATCCGGGCGGCGATCGGCTCGCCCATGCCGTACATCATGGTCGCCGAGGTGCGCAGGCCGTTGCGGTGCGCCTGCCGCATGACGTCGATCCACTCCTCGGCCGAGCACTTGGGGTAGGCCAGCACCTCCTTGCGGGTGACGTCCGACAGGATCTCGGCGCCGCCGCCGGGGATCGACATCAGCCCCGCCGCCTTGAGGCGGGCGATGACGTCGCGGAAGCTCATCCGTTCCTTCCTGGCGATGAACTTCACTTCCGGCGGCGAGAAGGCGTGGAGGTGGTTCGCCGGGTAGCGCTCCTTGAGATAGCGCAGCAGGTCCTCGTAGTAGGAGATCGGCAGGTCCGGGTGGACGCCCCCCTGCATGAGGATGCCGGTGCCGTGCAGCGCCAGCGTCTCCTCGATCTTCTTGCCGATCTCCTCGAAGGTGTGCAGGTACCCCTCGGGGTCGCCCGGCGGGCGATAGAAGGCGCAGAACCGGCACTTG
>DASWQX010000201.1:0-8296 GCA_036403495.1 Thermoanaerobaculia bacterium | reverse complement strand
GAGCAGCTTCTTCAACCGGTTGTTGCGGTTGATCACGCGCCGGTAGAGGTCGTTCAGGTCGCTGGTCGCGAAGCGTCCGCCGTCGAGCGGCACCAGGGGGCGCAGCTCGGGGGGGATGACCGGGATGACGTCGAGGATCATCCATTCCGGCCGGTGGCCGGACTTGCGGAAGGCGTCGACCACCTTCAGCCGCTTGGCGGCCTTCAGGCGGCGGATCTGGCTGGTCTCGGTACGCATGATGATGCGCAGCTCCTCGGCCAGCTCGTCGACGTCGATGCGCTGCAGCAGCTCCTTGATCGCCTCGG
Source organism: Thermoanaerobaculia bacterium (assembly GCA_036403495.1). Lineage (GTDB taxonomy): Bacteria > Acidobacteriota > Thermoanaerobaculia > Multivoradales > UBA5704 > DATARR01. The sequence goes on along the minus strand of DASWQX010000201.1, from coordinate 7,991 downwards.
CGCCCATCTTGGCGGCGAAGGCGTCCTCGCTGTACTTCTCGCGCAGCTCGCGGAAGCGCTCCTCGGTCAATAGCTCGCGCTCCTTGAGCTCGGTCTCACCGGGATCGATTACGACGTAGCTCTCGAAGTAGAGGATCCGCTCGAGATCACGCAGGGTGATGTCGAGCAGATGGCCGATGCGGGAGGGCAGGCCCTTGAAGAACCAGACGTGCGACACCGGGCAGGCGAGCTCGATGTGGCCCATCCGCTCGCGCCGCACGCGCGACCGGGTCACCTCCACGCCGCACTTGTCGCAGATGACGCCCCGGTGCTTCATCCGCTTGTATTTCCCGCACAGGCACTCCCAGTCCGTGATCGGACCGAAGATCTTGGCGCAGAAGAGCCCGTCCCGCTCCGGCTTGAAGGTCCGGTAGTTGATCGTCTCCGGCTTCGTCACCTCGCCGTAGCTCCAGGAGCGGATCTTCTCCGGCGACGCGATCGAGATCTTGATCGCGTTGAAATCCTTGGGCGACTGTGGCTTGTCAAAACTGCTGAATGGTTGCAACTGTCTGTCCTCCCATTAGACCTTGAGGAGTTCCACGTCGAGACAGAGGCTCTGGAGCTCGCGCACGAGAACGTTGAAGGACTCGGGCAGCCCCGGCGCATCCGGGACATCGCCTTTGACGATCGCCTCATACACCTTGCTGCGGCCCTCCACGTCGTCGCTCTTGACCGTCAGCAGCTCCTGGAGGGTGTAGGCGGCGCCGTAGGCTTCGAGCGCCCAGACCTCCATCTCTCCGAACCGCTGGCCGCCGAACTGCGCCTTGCCCCCCAGCGGCTGCTGGGTGATCAGGGAGTACGGTCCGATCGACCGCGCGTGGATCTTGTCGTCGACCAAATGCGACAGCTTGAGCATGTAGATGTACCCGACGGTAACCTTCTGCTCGAACGCCTCGCCGGACATGCCGTCGAAGAGCGGCGTCTTGCCGGAGTCCGGCAGGCCGGCCTCCTTGAGCAGGTCCTTGATGTCGGTCTCGCGGGCGCCGTCGAACACCGGCGTCGCGAACTTGATGCCGAGCGCCCGGCCGGCCCACCCGAGGTGGGTCTCCAGGATCTGCCCGACGTTCATGCGGCTCGGCACGCCCAGCGGGTTGAGCACGATCTCGACCGGCGTGCCGTCCGGCAGGTAGGGCATGTCCTCCTCGCGCATGATCCGCGAGATGACGCCCTTGTTGCCGTGCCGGCCGGCCATCTTGTCGCCCACCTGCAGCTTGCGCTTCATGGCGACGTAGACCTTCACCAGCTTGATGACGCCGGGCGGCAGCTCGTCGCCCTTCTGCAGCAGCCCCACCCGCTCCTCGTTGACGCGGTGGAGCACCTCGACGTGCGAGTCGGTCTTCTTGTAGACGATCTCGACGGCGTCGATCAGCCGCCGCTCGTCGACCGGCAGGCGCAGGATCTCCTGCCGGGTGAGCCGCTCGAGGGTGGCCATGGTGATCGGATCGCCCGCCTTCAGCAGCTCCTGGCCGGTGCGCGCCTTGACCGCCGCGTTGACCTTCTTGCCGATCAGCAGGTCGCTCACCTTCTTGTTGCGCTCCTCGGTGAGGATCCGCACCTCGTCCTTGATGTTCTTCTCCAGGCGGGAGATCTCGTACTGCTCGATCTCCTTGGCCCGGATGTCCTTCTCGACCCCCTTGCGGGAGAAGATCTTGACGTCGACGATGGTGCCCTCGATCCCCGGCGGCACCTTCAGCGAGGCGTCGCGGACGTCGCCCGCCTTCTCGCCGAAGATGGCGCGCAGCAGCTTCTCCTCGGGGGTGAGCTGGGTCTCGCCCTTCGGCGTCACCTTGCCGACCAGGATGTCGCCCGCCTTCACCGTGGCGCCGATGCGTACGATGCCGCTCTCGTCGAGGTCCTTGAGCGCCGACTCCGAGACGTTCGGGATGTCGCGCGTGATCTCTTCCGGCCCCAGCTTGGTGTCGCGGGCCTCGATCTCGAACTCCTCGATGTGGATGGACGTGTAGTAGTCCTCCCGCACCAGCTTCTCGTTGATCAGGATCGCGTCCTCGAAGTTGTAGCCGCGCCAGGGCATGAAGGCCACCAGCACGTTGCGGCCGAGGGCGAGCTCGCCGTCCTCGGTGCACGGGCCGTCGGCCAGCACGTCCCCCTTCTTGACCCGCTGCCCCTCGAACGCCACCGGCTTCTGCGTGATGCAGGTGTTCTGGTTGGAGCGGCGGAACTTGATGAGCTGGTAGATGTCGGCGCCGAAGTCCTTGGTCTCGCCGGTCTCCAGGTCCTCCCCCTCGACGCGCACGATGATCCGCTCGGCGTCCACCGAGTCGACCACGCCCCCCCGCTTGCAGAGCACCACCGCGCCGGAGTCCTGGGCCACGATCCCTTCCAGGCCGGTGCCGACGATCGGCGAGTCGCTGCGGAGCAGCGGCACCGCCTGGCGCTGCATGTTCGAGCCCATCAGGGCGCGGTTGGCGTCGTCGTTCTCGAGGAACGGGATGAGCGCCGCCGCCACCGACACTAGCTGCTTGGGGCTGATGTCCATGTAGTCGACGCGGTCCTTCTCGACGGTGATGAAGTCGCCGCCGGCCCGCGAGCTGATGCGGTCGTCGACGAAGTTGCCGTTGTCGTCGAAGCGGGCGTTGGCCTGCGCGATGATGTACTTCTCCTCGTCCCACGCCGACAGGTAGAAGGCGTGCGGCTCGGCGTCGACCGCGCGCTTGGAAGCCTTGCTCAGCCGCTCGTTCTCCGCCTTCAGCTCGTCGCCGGTGACGATCTGGCCGAGCCGGAACTGGCCGTCGCCCACCTTCATGATCCGGAAGTGGTCGAGCACGCGGCCGCCGTCGACCTTCTTGTACGGGCTCTCGATGAACCCGTAGTCGTTGATCCGCGCGTAGGTCGCGAGCGACGAGATGAGGCCGATGTTCGGCCCTTCCGGCGTCTCGATCGGGCAGATGCGCCCGTAGTGCGTGGCGTGGACGTCGCGCACCTCGAAGCCCGCCCTCTCGCGGGAGAGACCGCCCGGTCCGAGGGCGGAGAGCCGCCGCTTGTGGGTGACCTCCGACAGCGGGTTGGTCTGGTCCATGAACTGCGAGAGCTGCGAGGAGCCGAAGAACTCCTTGATCGCGGCGATCACCGGCTTCGAGTTGATCAGGTCGTGCGGCATCGCCGAGTCGATGTCCTGGTGGACCGACATCTTCTCCTTGATCGCCCGCTCCATGCGCACGAGGCCGATGCGGAACTGGTTCTCCAGCAGCTCGCCGACCGCGCGGACGCGGCGGTTGCCGAGGTTGTCGATGTCGTCGACGCGGCCGACGTCCTTCTGCAGGCGCAGCAGGTACTCGATGACGCGGAAGAAGTCGTCCGCGCCCAGCGTCTTCTGGTCGACCGGCACCTCGGTGTCCAGCTTGATGTTGAACTTGAAGCGGCCGACCCGCGAGAAGTCGTAGCGCTTGGCATCGAAGAACATGCCGTAGAAGAGCGAGCGGGCGCTCTCCAGGGTCGGCGGGTCGCCCGGCCGCATGCGGCGGTAGATCTCGATCAGCGCCTCGCGCGAGTTCTTGGTGGTGTCCTTGGCGAGGGTGTTCGACAGCGTCGCGCCGACCAGCTCCCAGTCGGGGAAGAAGACCTGCACCGGCGTCGAGCTGCGGCCGTCGAGCCGCTCGTCGACGTCCTCGGGCACCAGCTCGTTGGCCTCGAAGAGCACCTCGCCGGTGTCGAGGTCGACGATGTCGCCGATGAAGAAGGCGCGCTCGAGGTCCTCGCGGTCGACGTCGAAGGCGACCGTCTGGCCGGTGTCGAGCTTGCCGATCTGCTCGCGCGACAGGGTGATGCCGGCGAAGATCGGGTAGGTCTCGCGGCGGCCGCGGCTCTGGCGGTCCTTCAGGCGCTCGGGTTCCAGCACCTTGGGGGTGACATGCAGCGTGAACTTGCCCGCCCCCTCCGAGGAGAGGCCGACCGGGGTGTAGAACTGGCGCAGGATCGACTCGTCGGACTCCAGCCCCAGGGCGCGCAGGAAGACCGTGCCGTGGAACTTGCGCTTGCGGTCGATGCGCACGCTCAGCACGTCCTTCTGGTCGTACTCGAACTCCACCCAGGAGCCGCGGTACGGGATGATCTTCGACAGATAGGAGCGCGGCCCCTCCTTGGTGAAGAAGACGCCGGGGCTTCTGTGGAGCTGCGAGACGATGACGCGCTCCGTGCCGTTGATGATGAACGTGCCGTTGTCCGTCATCAGCGGGATGTCGCCGAAGTAGACCTCCTCCTCCTTGGCGTCGCGCATCATGCGCGTGCCGGTCTCGGGGTCGCGGTCGTAGACGAACAGGCGGAAGGTGACCTTCAGCGGCACGGCGAAGGTCATGCCCCGCTCCTGGCAGTCCGAGATCGAGTACTTGAGCTGCAGGTCGACGGGGTTGCCGCAAATGTCACACTTCGTAACCCGGTTCTTGTTGACGAAACCGCACTCGGTGCAGGTGACCGTCTCCTCGTGCGGATGGTCGGTCATGATCTTCGCGCTGCAGTTGGTGCAGGTCATGCGAAGGTATTCGAGCCCCTTGAGCTCGCCGCACTTGCACTGCCAGTCTCCGATCGAGTACTTGACGAAGTCCAGCGAGCAGGTCTCGCGAAAGTCGGAGAACGGGAAGATGCCCGTGAAAACCGCCTGCAGACCCTGGTTCGCCCGCTCCTCGGGGAGCAGGTTCATCTGCAGGAAGCGCTCGTAGCTCCGGCGCTGCACATCGATCAGGTTGGGGATGGGCAGCGACGTGGTGATCCTGGAGAAGTCCTTCCGATGGCCGTTGCGCGTTGCGATCTGCGGGATGGGAAACGTATCCATAGGGGTCTTGCTATCTCCTCGATGCCTGGGTAGATCGGTGAATCTTCTACGCGGCAACTCTAGTTACTGCCGTGGGGGCGTCCGGGGCCCGGCTCCACCAGATAGGTTCCCGGAAGCAGGAGACACCATGCCCTGCCCTCCGCTCGTTCCGCGGAAGGTCACCAGGCATGGTGAACATAGGCCAGAACAGGGCCGAGGCCCGGTTTATGCCCGGGCCGGCCCCTGTTCCGGCATCGTGTGGTTCTCGTCGACCTGCGGACAGGCCTGCTCGCGCGCTCTGCAAGTACGGCGTAGCGTCGCTCCTCTCCGCTGCGCGGTTACTTGATCTCGATGGTGGCGCCGGCCTCTTCGAACTTCTTCTTGATCGCCTCGGCCTCGTCCTTGGTGACCGCTTCCTTGACGGTGGCGGGGGCGGACTCGACGAGGTCCTTGGCTTCCTTGAGGCCGAGGCTGGTGACCTCGCGGACGGCCTTGATGACGTTGATCTTCTTCTCGCCCGCCGCCTTGAGGACGACGTCGAACTCGGTCTTCTCCTCGACCACCGGCGCGGCGGCGCCGCCGCCGCCCGCCGGAGCCGCCGCCACCGCGGCCGCCGCGGAGACGCCGTAGTGCTCTTCGAGCGCCTTGACCAGGTTGTTGAGCTCGAGGACGGTCAACTGGTCGATCTGACTGATGAACTCTTCGGTCGCGATAGCCATGTTCTCTCCTTAACGCGTTACTCGAATGCCGCTATTCAAAAGCGAAGGCGCCTAGGACGCCGGGGTCTCGTTTCCTTCCTTCTTGATCCGGACCTGGTCCAGGACCATCACGAACGACTGCGGGACGGCGGCCAGCACGCGGGCGAGCCGGGTGACCGGCGACTGCATCAGGAACAGGAGCTTCGCGATCAGCTCGGACCGGCTGGGCAGCGAGGCGATGTCCTTGATCTGCTCGGCGGCGATCGCCTTCCCCTCGACGAGGCCGGCCTTCAGCTTGATCGCCGGCACGTCCTTGGCGTAGTCGGTCAGCGCCTTGGCCACCCCCACCGGATCGGTGAGGCTGAAGGCGACCGCCGTCGGCCCCACGAAGTGCTCCTTGAGCTGGTCGAGCGCCTGGCTGTCGATGGCGCGCAGGGCGATCGTGTTCTTGACCACCACGTACTCGCCGCCCCCATTGCGCACGCGGTTGCGGAGCTCGGTCACCTGCGGGACGGTGATCCCCTGGTAGCCGAGCACGAAGGCGTGCGGCGCCTTGGCGAGGCCGGCCTCGTAGCTGGCCAGGATCTCTTCTTTGTCGATGCGGGTCAAAGGCATGGCTTCTCTCCTGGTTCCTGGCTACAAGCCGCGGCCTACGCCTCAGCGACCGTGGTATGGGTTTCGTCGATCTGGATGCCGGGGCCCATCGTCGACGAGACGCTGACGCCCCGCACGTACTTGCCCTTGGCCGCGCTGGGCTTCGCCTTCATCACGGCGCCGATCAGGGCCTCGGCGTTCTCCCGCAGCTTGTCGGTGCCGAAGGAGAGCTTGCCGACGGGCGCGTGGATGATCCCGGTCTTGTCGACGCGGAACTCCACCTTGCCGGCCTTGATCTCCTGGACGGCCTTGGCGACGTCGGTGGTCACCGTGCCCGCCTTCGGGTTGGGCATCAGGCCGCGGGGGCCGAGCACCTTGCCAAGCCGGCCGACGACCCGCATCATGTCCGGGGTGGCGACCACGGAGTCGAACTCCATCCAGCCCCCCTCGATCCTCTTCGCCAGCTCGTCGCCGCCGAACACGTCCGCCCCGGCCTCCTCGGCCTCGCGGAGCTTCTCGCCGCTGGCGAAGACCAGCACCCGGGACACGGTGCCCAGGCCGTGCGGCAGCACGACGGTGCCGCGGACCATCTGGTCGGCGTGCTTGGGGTCGACCCCCAGGCGCAGCGCGATCTCCAGCGTCTCGTCGAACTTGACGTACTTCACCTGGCTGGCGAGATCGATGGCCTCCTTCAGCGCGTAGGGCCGGGTCTCGACCTTCTCGGCCGCCTGCCGGTACTTCTTTCCATGCTTCGGCACGACTGTCTCCTTCCGGGACTAGCCCTGGATCTCGATGCCCATCGAGCGGGCGGTTCCCTCGATCGTCTTGACCGCGGTCGCCAGGCTGGCGGCGTTCAGGTCCGGCAGCTTGGTCTTGGCGATCTCCTCGACCTGCGCCCGGGTGACCTTGCCCACCTTCTTCTTGTTCGGCTCGCCCGACCCCTTGTCGATCCCCGCCGCCTTGATCAGTAGGATCGCCGCTGGCGGCGTCTTGGTGATGAACGTGTAGCTGCGGTCGGCGTAGACGGTGATCACCACCGGGATGATCAGGCCCGACTGGGCCGCCGTCCGCGCGTTGAAGTTCTTCACGAAGTCCATGATGTTGACGCCCGCCTGGCCGAGGGCCGGCCCCACCGGGGGCGCCGGCGTCGCCGCGCCGGCCGGAATCTGCAGCTTGATCATTCCTACGACTTTTTTGGCCATTCCATTCCCCCGATCAGAGCTTCTGCACCTGCGAGAAATCCAGCTCGACCGGCGTCTGCCGGCCGAAGATCGTCACCATCACCTTCAAGGTGTTGCGGTCGAGGTTGACCTCGTCCACCACCCCCGTGAAGTTGTTGAAGGGGCCGTCGGTGATGCGCACCGGCTCCGCCTTCTCGAACATGTACTTCGGCTTCGGCTTCTCCTTCGCCGTCACCACCTGCTCGAGGATGTTGTTGACCTCGCTCTCCGAGAGCGGCGTCGGCTTCTTGCCGGTGCCCACGAAGCCGGTCACCTTCGGCGTGTTCTTGACCACGTGCCACGCCGCGTCCGACATCTCCATCTCGACCAGGATGTAGCCGGGGAAGAACTTGCGCTTGGTCTCCTTCTTCTTCCCCCCCTTGTACTCGACCACCGTCTCCGTCGGGATGCGGATCTCGCCGAAGGCGTCCCCCATGCCGAGCGCCTCGGCGCGCTGGCGCAGGGTCTCCTTCACCCGCTCCTCGAAACCGGAGTAGGTGTGCACGATGTACCACTTCCGGGCCGGAACCGGCGTATCGTCGGTCATTACGATGCCTTCGTCAGGTTGACCAGGCTCTGGTAGCCCAGAACGATCAACTGGTCGCTCAGAAAGAGGAAAACGGCGAAGATGGCGCTCGTGACGATGACCACGATGGTCGTCCCGACGACCTCGTC
>DASWQX010000200.1:0-3944 GCA_036403495.1 Thermoanaerobaculia bacterium | reverse complement strand
ACGGCGATCTCCTACCTGAACGGACGGAAGATCGAATCCGCGCTGCGGCGCGCCGACGGCGAGCTCTGGCGGGTGCTGGCATTCGATTTCGTGGAGGGCGCTCCGTTCACCGTCGAGGACAACGCCGGCGGCCACTTCGTCGCGGTGATCAACGAGACCACGCGACAGCGCTTCTTCGGGACCGCTCCGGCGGTGGGCAAGTCGATCGAGGCGGACGGCCAGAGGTTCCGGGTAGTGGGTGTGGTGCGGGACGTGCCGATTCTCCGCTTCGCCTCCTCGGCCGACCTCTGGGTGCCGGTGACGACCGCCAAGACGAGCGCTTACAAGGAGGAGTGGCTGGGTGATTTCACCGCCCTGATCCTCGCCCGCGGCGCCGCCGACGTGCCGCAGGTCAAGGCCGAGTTTCAAGCTCAGTTGCGGTCCGCCGAAGGGCATCTCCCCGATCCCAAGCAGTTCAAGACGCTGACCGCCGGCGCCGACACGCTGTTCGAGGGGGCCGCCCGGACCTTCCTTCCCGGCGATGCGGTGGTGAATCCCGGCGGCCGGTTGCGCGCGGCGCTGCTGGCCCTGATGCTCGGTTTCATGCTGCTGCCGACGATCAACCTGGTGAACATCAATCTCAGCCGCATCCTCGACCGCGCGTCGGAGATCGGCGTCCGGCGCGCGTTCGGCGCCTCCGCGCGCACCCTGGTGGGACAATTCCTGATCGAAAACCTGGTGATGACGTTGATCGGCGCCGCGGTCGGCCTGGTGCTCGCCGCCGGCGTGCTGCGGGCGTTCAACGTCAGCGGAATCCTCGAGCACACGCAGTTGCAGATCAATCTCCGGGTCTTCCTTTGCGGTCTGGCGATCGCCATCTTTTTCGGCCTCTTCTCGGGCGTGGTTCCGGCCTGGCGGATGTCGAAGCTCCATCCTGTCCGCGCGCTCCGTGGGAGGTCCGCATGATCCGTCATCTGTGCAAGCTGGTCTGGAACCGCAAGCGCTCGAACGCGCTGATGATCGTGGAGATCTGCATCTCCTTCCTGGTGGTGTTCGTGGTGGCGACGCTGGGGCTGTTCTTTCTCGACAACTACCGGCGCCCGCTGGGGTATGAATGGAAACCCGTCTGGAACGTCGGCATCGGCATGGGGCTGAGCGAGGCCGGCGGCACCAAGACCCCCGAGCAATCGGCCGCGCAGCAGGCGATCTTCGCGCGGCTGCTGCGGGAGGTCCGGTCGCTGGGCCCCGTGGAGGCCGCGGCCGGCTCGTTCGTCATCCCGTTCGATCAGGGCGGATGGTCTGGCCGCTACAAGTTCAAGGGGCGGAGCATGGACGTGGGAATCGACCGCGCCACGGTCGGTTTCGACAAGACGATGGGGCTCGACCTGGTCGCCGGCCGCTGGTTCGAAGAGGCCGATGCGGGCCATGCGTGGGAACCGATCGTGATCAATCGCGAGGTGGCGCGGAAGGTCTACGGCGCCGAGGACCCGATCGGCAAGCCGTTCGCCGATCCCCGCCCGGGCGAATCGCCGTTCCGGGTCGTCGGCGTGGTGAGCGATTTCCGGAAGGGAGGTGAGCTGATGCCGGTCGACAATTTCATGTTCCGCCTGGCATCGATCGATCATCCGGAGGGCGATCCGACGCGGAATCTGCTGGTCCGCGTGCGGCCGGGCACGCCGGTGGAGTTCGAGGAGGCGCTGGTGAAGCGGATGCAGGCGGTGGCTCCCGACTGGTCCTTCGAGGTGAAGCCGCTGCGGCAGGTACGGGCGACCGCGTTCCGTTTTTTCCTGACGCCGCTCACCGTGGCCGGCACGATCGCCTTCTTCCTCCTGCTGATGGTCGGCCTCGGGCTGATCGGGGTGCTGTGGCAGAATCTCCTCCAGCGCACCCGCGAGATGGGGCTGCGCCGCGCGGCCGGGGCGTCGCGCGCGGCGGTCCACGCCCAGGTCCTGCTGGAGCAGCTCGTGGTGACCAGCCTGGGGGTTCTCATCGGGACCCTGCTGGTCGTCCAGGTCCCGGTGCTCGACCTGATCGGCGTCCTGACCCACGAGGTCTTCCTGGGAGGTCTGCTCTTCGCCATGATCACCATGTATCTCATCTCCACCCTCTGCGCCCTGTATCCCAGCGCGCTGGCGGCACGGGTGCCGCCGGCCGAGGCGCTGCGCTACGAATGATGAGAGACCGATGATCCTGATCGTCGACGACGACCCGTCGGTGGTGGCCTCCCTGAGCCTCCTCCTCAAGCGGCACGGACAGCCCACGCGGGCGGCCCGATCGCAGGAGGAGGCCCTGGGGCTGCTGCGCGAGCAGGAGTTCGACCTGGTGCTCCAGGACATGAACTTCTCGCGCGCCACCACGGGCGAGGAGGGACTGGAGCTGCTCGGCAAGATCCGCCGGCTGCGCCCGCGGCTGCCGGTGATCCTGATCACCGCCTGGGGCTCGATCGCGCTGGCGGTCGAGGGGATGAAGGCGGGCGCCGCCGACTTCGTCACCAAGCCCTGGTCCAACGCCCAGCTCCTGCAGGCGGTGGAGACCGCCCTGTCGCTCGCTCATCATCTCGATCCGCAGCGGGAGAGTAAGGGGGCGCCGGCGAGCCGCGAGGAGCTCGACCGCCGCTTCGATTTCCGCGCTCTGATCGGCGCCGAGCCCCGGTTCCTCAAGATCCTCGAGCTGATCGGCCGCGTGGCCCCCACGGACGCCTCGGTGCTGATCACCGGCGAGAGCGGCACCGGTAAGGAGCTGGTGGCGGAGGCGATCCATCAGAACAGCCGGCGCCGGGAGGGGCCGTTCGTCAAGGTGAACCTCGGCGGGATCTCCTCGACCCTCTTCGAGAGCGAGATGTTCGGCCACGTCAAGGGCGCCTTTACCGACGCCCGCGCGGACCGCAAGGGGCGCTTCGAGATGGCCGACCGCGGTACCATCTTCCTCGACGAGATCGGCGAGGTCGACCCCGCCGCGCAGGTCAAGCTGCTGCGCGTGCTCCAGGACCGCTCCTACGAGGCGCTGGGGTCGAGCCTGCCGCGCACGGTGGACGTGAGGGTGGTCTCGGCCACCAACCGCGATCTGGCCGAGCGTGTCGCGGTGGGCGCCTTTCGCGAGGACCTCCTCTACCGCCTGAACCTGATCGCGATCCGGCTGCCGGCCCTGCGCGAGCGGCGCGGGGACATCCCGCTGCTCGCCCGCCATTTCCTCGACCTCTCGGCTCAAGCCTACCGGCGGCCGCCGATCGCGCTCGCCGACCGCGCCGTCGCCTGGCTCCAGGACCAGCCCTGGCCGGGGAACATCCGCCAGCTCAAGCAGACGATCGAGCGCGCCGTGCTGGTGGTCGACGGCGACCGGCTCGACGCCGGGGACCTGGTCGCATTGTCAGGATTGGAGGAGCGGGAGGCGCGGGGAGGAACGGCCCTCCCCAGCCCCGGCACCATGACGCTCGACGAGATGGAGAAGGCGATGATCGTCAAGTGCCTGCGCCACTACGAGGGGAACGTCACCCGCGTGGCCGAGGCGCTGGGGCTGTCGCGGGCCGCTCTCTACCGGCGTTTCGAGAAGTACGGGCTCGAATCCCATTGAGCGATCTTCTACAGGCCCGTGGGAACGCGCCGATGCATCTCAGCAAGCGGGAATGCGGGTGCAACCCTGGCGGAGGCCCGTATCGGGATCCGGGGCGCACGGTGGGTTGTTGCCGGAGTAGCAGCGTGCGCAGGTCGCGGTGCAGTACCCGTAAAATGGAGTCACGATCGACGAATGGGTCGACGCGGGAGTGGCGGGGACGGCGGTCCCGAGGATGGCGTCGAGAAGTGCCGTCGAGGTCGGCGGAGTGGACGGCTGGGCGGATGGAGATGCGGCAAACACCGGGATTGCCGCGAGGGTGAGGAGAACTGCCAGGGACAGGGTCTGTAGCGTTCTGCGCATGAAGGCTCCTTGCTGTTGGTTGGAACGACCTCAATGATAAATGGTGCTGACCG
>DASWQX010000199.1:0-2610 GCA_036403495.1 Thermoanaerobaculia bacterium | reverse complement strand
ATGGAGGCGCTGCGCTATGAATGACGCCCTCTCCTTCGTCGCCGCGGCCGCCATCCTCAACGAGCCGAAGCCGGGGAGCACGCGCCGCCGCCGGACGCTCGGCGTGCGCGCCGCCCTGGTCTGGGAGGTCGTCACCGGCGGCGTCCGCGAGCTCTGGGCGCACAAGCTGCGCTCCATCCTCACCCTCACCCTGCTGATGCTCGGCGTCTTCGCCCTGGTGGTGATGACCTCGGTGCTCGACGGCGTCAAGGACAGCGTCTCGACCGGCTTCGCCGGCATGAGCTGGGACGGCACCCTGGTGCTGGTGCCCAAGCCGGCCCAGACCTCCGAGGAGCAGAAGCGCTTCGCGATGAGCACCGGCCTGCGCTACGAGGACCTGGCGCGCATCACCGCTCCCGACCCGCGGGTGCTCGGCTTCTCGCCGCGGGCCAGCCGGCGCAGCGTGGTCAAGGTCTCCGGTGGCGGCCAGAAGGTCTTCGTCAACGGCGTCACCGCCGACTACACGTTCCTGATGAGCCGCCGGATCGGCCTCGGCCGCGGCCTCACCGCCGACGACCAGCGCCGGCACTCCACCGTGGCGGTGGTGGGGGCGACCCTGGCCGCCAAGCTCTTCGGCGGCGGCGATCCGGTCGGCCGCGACCTGGTGATAGAGGGGGTCCCCTTCCGCGTCGTCGGGGTGCTGGCGAGCGGCCAGATCTTCAACGACGAGATGTACGAGGACGCCAACGGCGCCCTGGTGCCGATCGAGACCTACATGGACCGCCTCGACACCGACCACCAGCTCGCCCAGATCACGGTCAAGCTGAAGGCCAAGCGTGACCTCGACGCTGTCTCGGCCACCCTGCTCGCCCGCGCCCGCCAAGCCCATCACGGCATCGAGGACGTGAAGGTCAAGGACCTCGACGCCGAGATGGCCCGCGGCTACGCGCAGTTCCAGGACCAGATGCACGGCTGGGCCGTGGTGCTGTTCAGCCTCGCCGGCACGGTGCTGCTGGTGGGGGGCGTCGGCGTGCTGTCGGTGATGCTGATCTCCTTCTCCGACCGGCGCTACGAGATCGGCCTGCGCAAGTCGATCGGCGCCGACGACAGCCAGATCCTCGTCCAGTTCCTGCTCGAGGCCCTGGTGCTGGCGGCGATCGGCGCCTCGATCGGCACCCTGGCCGGCAGCGCCTTCTGCCGCGCGCTCTCCGACAAGTTCCCCTGGGGCCTGGTGGTCAACCCCTACGGCCTCGCCGCCGCCTGGGGCATTGCGCTGGTGCTCGCGGTGGGCTTCGGCCTCTACCCGGCGATCCGGGCGGCGCGGCTGTCGCCGATGGAGGCGATGCGGTAGGAAGGGCTGATCCAGAGCTCCTTGCCGGCTGGCGGCCTGCGCTCCGAAGCCTCCGCGACCTGCCCCTGTCGTGGCAGGGGTCCGCAGTCAAGAGGGCGGGCGCGGTTCTGCGGAAGGACGGGCAGGTTTGGAAGGTGCAGGCAGGTTGAACTTCTCTAGCACTTGAAACATACTGAGGCCCTGCCGAATCTTACGCTGCTGCACGGATAGCTGGGATACCTCTGCATGCAGCAGCCAGTTCAAGCTTTTCTCGAGTTCCTGGACGCCAGAGTGATCATGAAGACTATTAAGCGTCAACAGCAGGTTCCACTCGACAATGCTTGTTTCTGGATGCTTTGGGCCGAGTGTCCGTCGTCTCGCTTTAAGCACCTCCTCCTGGAGAATCCTCTCTGCCGCTAAATCTCCTTGAGCATCCAGGATGAGAGCCAAGTTGTTCATCACCGCTAGCGTATCCGGGTGATCCGGCCCTAACTGCCGACGTTGAGATTCCAATACCTGTTCATCAAGTTGCCGTGCTTTCGGCAGATCCCCTTGCAACCTAAGCATCTCAGCCAGATTGCTCTTCGCCCTCAGCGTGTCCGGGTGCTCCTCCCCCAACCGCCGACGACGAGACTCCAACACCTGTTCATCAAGTTGCCGTGCTTTCAGCTGATCTCCCTGTTCACTAAACGTCACGGCCAGATTGCCCATCACCATCAGCGTATCCGGATGATCTGGCCCTAACTGGCAGCGTAGAGACTCCAACACCTGCTCTTGAAGTTGCCGCGCCTTCGACAGGTCCCCTTGGTCGCTGATCATCTCAGCCAGATTGCCCATCGCCCTCAATGTATCCGGGTGATCCGCACCCAACCGAAGACGAAGCGACTCTACTGTCTGCTCTTGGAGCCGTCGAGCTCCGGAAAGGTCTCCTTGGTGATACAGAACCTGTGCAAGATTACTTTGGATGGCTGAACCTAACCCTAAATCCGTATGCTGATCAGCTCTGGCCGCTCTGTTCAAGACGGCTTCCGCCTCGGAATAGTTGCCGGCCCCGTCGAGAGCCAGGCCCAGCCGGTTCAGGGTCTCTGTGTGCTCTCCCCGAACCTCCACCGCCCGCCTGAACGCAACCACCGCCTCGCGGTATCGGCCTTGCTCGTACAGCGACTCTCCGAGGAAGAAGGCTCGGTCTCCCACCCGTTCTTGCGCTTGCGTCAGCTCCTTCTCGCTCGCCGCGAGCGCCTTCTCCAGCCGCTCCGAGGCGACGGGGTAGTTCTTTTCATAGAGAGCCGCGAGGCCCTGCT
>DASWQX010000198.1:0-4653 GCA_036403495.1 Thermoanaerobaculia bacterium | reverse complement strand
AGTTGGTGAGGCCGACCGTCTTGCCGTCCTCGGTCACCGTGAAGTCGTCCTTCCTCAGTCCGGTGACCCGGTGGCCGTCGCGGTCGGTCACATAGACGTCGACGTTGACGACGTGGACCTCCACGGACTCGCCGAAGCTCGGCGTGGCGGGCGGGGGAGCGGCGGTCGCCGGCATGCCGGCGAGGAGCATGCCGGCGAGCGGGAGCAACGTACGGCAGGGTGACGTCATGGTTGAAGGTCCTCAGGGATGGGTCACGGACGCGGTCGCGGCGATGGTCAGCGGCCGGTTCAGGTAGGAGGTGGACGCGGCGATCTCGTCGCGCACCGCCACGGCGATGTGCTGGAGGCCGGGCTTCAGGCGGATCGTCACCGTATAGACGTAGTACTGGCCGAGGGCGTTCAGCACCTGTTTGCGGGGGATTTTGAGCGGCACGTCGACCTGGCGGACGGGCGCCGTGCCGCCGGCGTCGTCGCGGGTCGCCACCAGGAGGCGGAGCTTGCCCTCGTAAAAGTCCCCCTGGTTCAGGATGGCCAGCTTGAAGAGGGGGATCTGGAGGCGAACGGGAACGGCGTACAGCCCCCCTTCCGCCGGCACCGCTTCGCCGACCGCGATCGCGACGTCCAGCGGGTTGTCCTCGAGGCCGTAGTAGAGCGCCGCCAGCGTGCGGTCGACCGCCTTCTCGACCGCGGGCTTGTCGCGGTAGCTCTGGCGGTAGCGGAGGCGGAGCCCCGGCTGCTTGACGCGGGCCTCGATCCGGTGCTCCCGGCCGTCGCTCGCGTGCGCCGGGGTGAAGCCGAGCGAGTAGAAGCTGGAGAGGTCCTCCTGCATCCGGGCGAGGTCGGACAGGATGTCGTTGGCGTCCAGGATCGAACGGCCGCCGGTAGCGTCCGCCAGGAGCTGCAGGGAGTCGCGGTTGTTCGCCCGCTCGACGGTGGTAATGGAGGGGAACTGATACAGCCTCGCGTCGGGACCGAAGCTGGCGTCGGAGGCCTCAGTCCCTTGCAGCCCGGAGGCCTGCAAGGTGTAGAGGGTCACCCGGTGGGCGTTGGCATGAGCGGCCAGCGTCTTGAGGGCGTTGGCGACGCTGTAGGTCTGGGCGTCCAGGGGGGCCTGGGAAGCGGCCTGGTAGGCCTTGGGACCAACGGAGCGCGCGTCGTAGACCGTATACGGGTCCGGCTCTCCATCCGGCTTGTTGGGATTCGTGCTGGGGCCTTGAGGGTTGGGCTGGACCAAAGAGGGCGCCTTGAGGTCCCCCATGCCCGCGTTGCCGCCGCCGCAGAGCTCGGCCAGGAACTGGAAGAGCTCTTCTCCCGGGGTGATCGGGAGGCCGTCGCTGACATGGAGGATCGCCTTACGGCCGGGCACGCCGGAGAGCGAGTTGACCAGGATCGTCAGGTTGTTGATCGCCCGCAGCGTCTCCTGGCGCCGCGAGGCGGCAAAGGCGTGCGCCGGCTGGACGATGTTCAGCGGGCAGGGGACCGGATCGGTGGGATCGTTCAGCGAGTCCGTCTGGATGGTGAGCATGTCGTCGAGGGTGTGCCGGCGCTCCCGGTTGCTCTCACCGCCATGCGCCGCGAGGGTCCCCACCTCCTGGAGACCCTTGACCAGGGCCGCCGGATCGCTGGTGAACGGCACCCGGACGTGGAGGCCGAGGTCATCGGTGACCAGCATGACGCGGTCGCCGGGAGCGAGCCGGGTCAGGAAAGCGCCGAGCTGCCTCAGCACCCGCGCGCGGTGGGCGGGGCCGATGTTGAAGTCGTCGAAGTAGACCACCAGGTTGAACGGTTCCTCCGGCGCCTGCGCCGCGCCGGCCGGAGAGCGGCCCGCCGGATGGGCGCCAGCCTGAGAGGTGTCGGCGCCGACGGCGTCGAAATTGGAGATCGCCACCCGCTTGCCGTCTTCCAGGAGCTCGAAATCGTCCTTGCCGAGGCCGTTGACGCGATGGCCGTTCCGGTCGGTCGCGTAGACGTCCACGTTGACGACGTTGACCTCCACCGCCTCGCCGAAGCTCGGCGGGACCGGCGGGGCCTGCGTAGCGGGCTTGGCGGCGCTCGCCGGCAGGGAGGCGGCCAGCAGCAGGGCGCTCGCGAGCGAGGCCAGAGTAGCGACGAGCCGTTTCATCGTCGAGCTCCTCGTCTCAAGGCTGGGTCACGGACGCGGTCGCAGCGACGGTGATCGGGCGGCCCAGATAGGAGGTGGCCGCGGCGATCTCGTCGCGCACGGCCACGGCGACGTGCTGGAGGCCGGGCTTCATCTGGAGCGTCAGGGTGTAGACGTAGTACTGGCCCATGGCGTTCAGCACCTCCTTGCGGGGGATGCGCAGCGGCACGTCGATCTGCCGCACGGGCGAGGTGCCACCCATTTCGTCGCGCGTCGCCACCAGGACGCGGAGCTTGCCCTCGAAGTTGTCCTGGTCTTTGAGGATGGCCAGCTTGAACAGCGGGATCCGGAGGCGCAGGGGGACGGTGAATTTCCCACCCTCGGCCGGCGCCAGATCGCCGATCTCCATCTTGATCTCCAGCGGGTTGTCCTCGATGCCGTAGAAGAGCGCGGCGAGGGTGCGGTCGACCACCTTCTCGATCGCCGGCTTGTCGCGGTAGCTCTGGCGGTAGCGCAGGCGGATCCCCGGCCGCCGGGAGCGGACCTCGAGCTTGTGCTCGCTGCCGTCGCCGGCGTGCGGCGGGGCGAAGCCGAGCGAATAGAAGCTGGAGAGGTCCTCCCGCATGCGGGAGAGGTCGGGCAGGAAGTCGTTGGTGTTCAGGATCGAACGGCCGCCGGTGCCGTCCGCCAGGAGCTGAAGAGAATCCTGGTGGTTGTTCTTCAGGGAGTTGCCGACCCCGAAAGACTGGAGCAGCCGGTCCGCCGGGCCGGTGGAGGCGTCGGCGGTGTTCGGCGCCTGCAGTCCGGAGGCCTGCAACATGTAGAAGGTCACCCGCTGGGCATTGGCGTGGGCGGCCAGCGACTGCAGGCTCTTGGCGACGCTGTAGCTCTGCGCGTCGAGCATGGCCTGGGATGCCGCCTGGTAGGACTTGGGGCCCAGCGACGCGGAGTCGTACACCGTGAGCTCGTCCGGATTCTTGTCACCGCCGAACTTGCCGGCACCAGGGTTTTCCGGTGCCGCGCGCTGTCCGGCGCCATTGCCCTGGCCGCCGCAGAGCTCGAGGAGGAACTCGAACAGCTCCTCTCCGGGGTTGAGCGGCAGGCCGTCGCTGACATGGAGCAGCGCCTTGCGTCCCGGCACTCCGGAGAGCGAATTCACCAGCACGGTCAAGGTGCTGATCGTCCGCAGGACCTCCTGGCGCCGGCCCGCGGCATAGCTCTGTGCCGGCGTCACGATGTTCTGCGGACAGGGGACGGGATCGATCGGGTCGGAGAGAGAATCGCGCTGGATGTCCATCATCGACGCGAAGGCCTGATTGCGGTCGTGGTCGCTCTCGCCCCCGTGCGTCGCCAGGGTGCCGATCTCCTGGAGCCCCTTGGCGATCACCGCCGGATCGCTGGTGAAGGGGAAGCGGACGTGCAGGCCGAGGTCGTAGGTGACCAGCATCACCCGGTCGCCGGGAGCGAGCTTGTGAGTCAGGAAGTCGCCGAGCTGCCGCACCGCCCGCGCCCGGTTGGCGGGACGGATGTTGAAGTCGTCGAAGAAGACCACCAGGTTCACGGCGTCCTCCGGCGCCCGGGCGGCGCCCAGGCCAGCGGCCGGACCGGCGGCCGCGGCGGCGGGAGCAGCAGCGTCGGCCGCCACCACCTCGAAATTGGAGATCGGCACCTTCTTGCCGTCCTCCAGCAGCTCGAAGTCATCCTTGCTCAAGCCGGTCACCCGGTGGCCGCTCTTGTCCGTGGCGTAGACCTCGACGTTGACGACGCTGACGTCCACCGACTCTCCGAAGCTCTGGGGCGCGGGAGGCTTGGCGGCAGGCTTGGCGGCCAGACTGGGGACGGAAATCGCCAGCAGCAGGACGCTCGAAATCGAGAGAACTTTCATGATCGTGACCCTCACCCAGGAAATCTTCAAGGAGTTTCAACAGGCATCTGCAAAGGGTACGCCATTTCCTTCCCTTCGGAGAAACCGGTCGAATCGTCCTCCGGGGCGGACAATTCAGGGAAATGGGGGCGGAGAAACGTCCTCGGATGACGACATCGGCATCGAAACCGCGGCGAGCGCGGCCTGTTCGCTCGGCCGCCGCCACATCCCCCGCCAGAGCCAGACGGTCAGCGGGATGCCGATCAGGGTCAGCAGCCAGCTCCCCTCCGGTCCGAAGCCGCCGCCGGTGAGCCCCGGATCGCCGGTGGCCGTGACGTCGAACAGATGGAAGAGGGGGACACCGCTCACCGGCAGCGAGAGCAGGCAGGCGACCGCGAAGTTCCAGGCGCCGTGGGCGAGGGTGGCGCTCCACAGGCTGCCGGTGCGCTCGACCAGCGCGGCCAGCACCATGCCGGCGAGCACCACGTTGAGCAGCGCGGGGGTGGAGACGTGCGGATTGAGGGCGTGGAGGAGGGCGAAGAGGAGCGACGAGCCGAGCGCGGCGAGCCCCGGCCGCCAGCGCTCGCGCAGCGTGTGGTAGACGTAGCCGCGGACGATCCACTCCTCCAGGGCCCCCTGCATCAGGAATCCCGGCAGCAGCGCCAGGAGCAGCAGCGCCGGCGGGAAA
>DASWQX010000197.1:0-3053 GCA_036403495.1 Thermoanaerobaculia bacterium | reverse complement strand
GGCTCGCGGCCGGCGAAGCCACCGTAAACCAAGGGCACGCCTCGCCCCCCTACTTCCGGGTGCGGAACTGGACGACGTTGCTGAGCCCCATCGCCGTTCCATCGGACGCCATCGCCTCCACCCGCATGACGTAGGACTGGTTCGGGCGGAGCCCGCTCACCACCGCCTTCTTCATCGCTCCGGGCACGGACTCGAGGACCACGAAAGATCCGCCGCTGTCCTGGCCTTCGACCTGGAGCTTCACGGCCCCCTGCGGGACGTTCGCCCAGAGGAGCTGCGCCTGGGTCCGCGAGACTTTCGCGGTCAGCTTCAGATTGGATGCGGGAGGAGGGGGAGGAGGAGGAGGCTGGAAACTGCCGTCGCCATACATCTGGGACGCTGCCGTCCGTTCGTCGTCGGAGAGTCGCGCGCCCCGGCCGTCGTTGTGCGCGTAGGCCCACATCAGGGCGTCCGGGTCCGTCGAATGAGCGAATCCCAGCGTATGGCCGAGTTCGTGCGCCATGACCTCCTCGAGCCCCGGGGGGTTGTTGGCGAAGAAGCAGTCGGTGCCGTCCTGGAAAACGATATCGGCCTCGATGGCTTCGTGGTACGGCTGTCCGCGGTAGCTGCGCGTCGAGGTCGCATCGAAGTAGGGGCCACCCATCGCCAGGACGCCGCCGGCCCTGCAGTCGTAGGTGCCCGGCACGTTGGCGTTCTTCGGATCGTTGAACAGGATAGCGTTGGCGCCGTCCGTGCCGCGCAGCCCGCTGCCGGAGCCGGCGGCGATCAGTCCGGCGTACGTGTAGTTTATCTTGCTCGTCGGGTCGGCGTTCCACGCCTGGAGCGCCGCCTGGAAGTGCTGAACCGAGATCGCTTGCCCCACTCCCGGCTGGCCGGCGGCGTCGACTTTCCAGGCTACGCTCCCGCCGCTGTCGAACTTGAACCAGCGGATGGGGAGCGCGTCCGGACCCTTGATCTGGGCGAACTTCTCGCGGATCTCGTCCAGGCCGGCCGGCGTTGCGCGCCAGTAGTCGGGAGCGCGCCGGAGGCCGAGAGCCCGGTCCGCGACCCAGCTTTCGAAGCGCTCCAGATTCCGCACGCCCGCGGGCTCGGGGCCGCCGGTCCCACCCACTCGGGAGGCTCCGGAAAGATCCTGGACGGCGACCACGGCCGATCCAGAGCGCAGAGTGTGGAAGGCTCCCAGCATCAAATGGAGGATGCGGAAGGTTCCGTCCGGCGCGGCCGCGAGGAAGAGCAGAGGCTCGTCTCCCACCTGAAACCCAGGAGCGCCGAAGATCTTCAGACCGAGGCCGTCCGCCCGCACCCCTCCCGGCACCCGCACGGTCACTGTGGAAGCCGGAAGGTACCCCTTGTCGACCCTCTCCACCTCCGCCAGGTAGTCGGTCGCAGGCGCGCTTCTTACCGGTCCCAAATCGACCTCCACGATCTTGACACGCGCCACCGCCGCCGCCTGATCCGTAAGGTCCTCGTCCGCCATCGCGACATAGCTGGTAGCCGAAGTGACCGTCGCTCCCGCCAGAAAAAGGAAAATCCCTATCCATCTCGCCTTGGTCATGGCTCTCTCCTATGAGTAATCGTTTCTCGTTGTCGAGAGACCCCATTGCAAGGGCGATACCGGCATTTAAACCCTTTATTTTAAATAGAAAGACCGCGGATCTTCCAGAAATTGGAAGCTCCGTCCGGAATCTGGACAGCCAGCCGCGAGAGCGTCGAAGAAAGGAGACGGCCGCCGCGTTCCTCGGCGCCGCGAGCGGGTGCGGACCGCCGTCGCCCCGGATTCCCCGGACGGCATCGTTCTCTATGAGGTCTGAGTCATGAGGGAACGAAAGAAGAGGCGGTCACCCTCAAGGCCGGCTTGGGAGCGTGAGAGGTGGCGCAACGCCGCCCACCGAGTCAAATCGCCTCGGCGGTAAAAAGCCCGCTCACCACCATGGCGCAGCCCCGGAGGATTCGGCATCGCGGCATAGATCGCCTCACAGGCGGGAATCGGATCGAAAGAGGGCCCATTCTCAGCGGCTCCAGGGACCTCGATGCCCTCGCACTGCTCGATGTTGAAAAGAGTGTAGTAGCGCAGAAGAATACGTCGGTGTCCGCGGCCGCTCTCGTCTTCGTCGCAGTCCTCGGAAGCCTCCTGGTCGATACGCCAGAACACGATGGGAGTGCCACGCTCGCCGCGGCGCACGTGGCCGTCCAACTTCAGGGCCTGCTTGAAGGTAAGCCAGTAGGGCGATCCGAAGTTTTGTGCGATCAGGAGGAAGACATTGATGCCACGGTAAGGCCGGCCGCTGACCAGATTGAGGGGCAGGGCGGCGGAGCCACCGCTTGTCTTCCAGGGCTTCTTCCAGGGAACGACTCCCTGCTGAAGCAGGGCGAGAATGCGATCGGTGACGAGTTGATTGGTTGACTCATGGCCAAGGCCTCCGAGCGGCGGACAATGAAATTGAGGATTTGCCCGCCCGGACGCCTGAAGGCGCCCGGGCAGGCGCGGGAATCAGGCGACCTGCTCACGGACCCGAAGGCGCCGCAGCCGGGCGTCGGTGACGACGAGCTCCCGGACTTCCTTGGTCTCGCCGTCCTTTTCGTAGGTCCGGACCTTGAAGAATCCGGAGAGTGAGACGAAGTCGCCCTTCCGATACTTGGCGGTCCGACCCTGCCAGTCGACGCAGCGGTGCCAGCGGGTGACGGGATTGCCCTCGGCATCCTTGCCATTGACCGCCAGGGTGAAGGTATGGAGCTCGCGTCCGGGCTTGCGGACCTCTCGTTCGACAGGGCCATCGATCACGGTGTCGTAGACGGCGAAGTTAATGACTCGCTCTTGGGTGGAGCGGAGCTCAGGGTCGCGGGCCAGATTGCCGTGGAGCGTGATGATGAGGGTCCTGGCCTGGTTGATCTCGGACATGTTGAATCTCCTTTCGTTTTCGGTTGCGCTGCTCATGACGGCGGGCCAGGACCCGAGGGAGGAAAGGCCGGGCTGTCAAGGCCGCGCGTAGCGCGCCCGCCAGGGTCTGCCTTGCGGCTCGGCCGCCCTCGGGTACAAAAGCCAGACGCATGTG
>DASWQX010000196.1:0-2730 GCA_036403495.1 Thermoanaerobaculia bacterium | reverse complement strand
CGGGCGCGCACCATCCGCTCCGCCAGCCGGCGCAGGTTCTCCACCAGCACCAGGCGGAGCGAGATCGCCACCGCCCAGAGCTCGCCCAGGGTCAGCGGCTGCTCGGCCTGGAAGGCGGCGATGAACCGCCGCAGCACCTCGGCGTCGAACAGGCTGTCGGTGTGCGCCACCAGCTCGTAGGTGAGGGCGTAGACCCGCGGGTAGCCGGAGAAGGGGCCGTTGGCGAGCTTCGGCAGCTGGCGGTAGAAGCCGGGGGGGAGATCCTCGCGGATCTCGCGCACCTGCTCCTCGACGAGGTGGAAGTTGTCCACCAGCCACTCCGCCGCCGGCGTGATCGCGCGCTCGTCGCGCATCGCCTCGGCGATCGTCCGGTAGGAGGCGAGCAGGACCCGGCCGTTCTCCCGCACGCGCGCCGCCAGTTGCCGCCCCCGCCGCCGACCGGGGCGCACCCGTTGGGACGCCGCGAGTCCCGCGGCGTGCTGCTCGAGCCGCTCGACCCCCCAGAGCTCGCTGCGGATCGGTTCCGGAAAGTCGGTCAGGGAGAGGGGGGACCGCGGGATACCAAGCATCAAGAAGCTCCAACCACGACACACAGGGATGCCGGGAACGAAGGAAACAGGGGAAGCGAAGGGCCGGGCCGCTCGACGGCGGCTCCCATCATCGCACGGCGGGCGCGAGGGGAGAGCCCCCCCGGCCCGGTCCGGGAATCGGTGTGCTGGCTCTGGCCCCCCATCCTGCGCCCTGGAGATTCACATCCCGTGCCTGCGGACCCCGCGGACAGCCACAGGCGTTTCCGCCGTAATCTTCCCTGTAACCTTGCCCTGCCACACTGAGATCCTCATAGATTCCCCAATGTGACGGCCGGCTCTTGCCGGCCGCTTTTTTTTGCCCCCGCCGTCAGCGGCTCGCCTTCGGCACGCACGCCCCGCCCGTCTGCCAGGTGAAGAAGCTGAGCTGGTCGACCAGCTCGGCGATCTGCTTGTCGATCGGGTCGCCCATGCCGTGGCCGGTGTCGCGGTCGACCTGGAGGAGGATCGGCTTCTGCGCCGGGTCGCTCGCCGTGGCAGCCTGGAGGCGGGCGGCCATCTTGCGGACGTGCAGGGGGTGGACCCGCTCGTCCCGCTCACCGGCGGTGAGCAGCAGGGCCGGGTACTTCAAGCCGCTCTTCACGTTCTGGTACGGCGAGTAGCGGAGCAGCCAGGCGAATTGCGCCGGATCGTCGCTGGAGCCGTACTCGGAGGTCCAGTTCCGGGCGCGCAGGAACTTCTGGTAGCGCAGCATGTCCATCACCGGCGAGGTGGTGATGGCGGCGGCGAAGAGGTCGGGACGCTGGGTCACCACGGCGCCGATCAGCAGCCCGCCGTTCGAGCCGCCGAAGATGGCGAGCCGCTCCGGCCGTGTGTACCCCTGGGCGATCAGCCACTCGGCGGCGGCGATGAAGTCGTCGAAGACGTTCTGCTTGCTCTCCAGCATGCCGGCGCGGTGCCACGCCTCGCCGTATTCGCCGCCGCCGCGCAGATTGGGGAGCGCGTAGATCCCTCCCGCCTCCAGCCAGGGGACCAGGCTGGCGTCGAAGTAGGGGGTGGTGGAGATGCCGAAGCCGCCGTAGCCATAGAGGAAGGTGGGAACGCAGCCGTCCGGCTTCAGCCCCTTCCTGTGGACCAGGAACATGGGGATCCGCGTGCCGTCCTTCGAGGGGTAGGCGACCTGCTCGACCTCCAGGGTGGCGGGATCGAACGGCACTTTGGCCTGCCACCAGACCTTCCGATCGCCGGTCGCGAGGTCGACGCGGTAGACCGTGTCCGGCGTGTTGAAGCTGGAGAAGCTGAGGAAGGCCTCGGTGCGGTCCGGGGCGGCGGCGATGGACCCGGAGCCCAGGCCGGGGAGCGGGAGCTCGCCGAGCGGCCGGCCGTCCAGCCCGAAGCGCTCGATGCGCGTGGTGGCGTCCTTCAGATACTCGGCGACCAGCATTCCAGGGGCGGCCGAGAGGCGCTGCAACGCCGCGTCCTTGCGCTCCGGGACCACCACTCGCCACTTCTCCGGCGCGGGATCGGCGAGGTCCACCGCCACCACCCGCTTGTTGGGCGCGTCGAGGGTGGTGGTCATATAGAGGGTGCCGCCGACGATCGGGTCCCCCTTCAGGTAGGTGTCCGGGAGGCCGCTCTGAGCCTGCCTGCCGACCACGATCGGCCGGCGCTCGGCTTTGCCCGTGCGGCGCCACGCCTGGAAATCCATGACCCAGAGGTCGTTGACGGCACTCCCCATCCAGTGCCCCACCACCGCCCAGCGGCCGTCCGGGCTGAGATGGGCGAAGGGGCCCCAACTCGCCGCCCCCGGCCCCGTCCTGTCCTGCTCGATCAGCGTGCGGTCCTCCCGCGGATGGGTGCCGAGGCGGTGCCAGCGGACCCGCCGGGAGGAGGGGTTCTTGAGGTCGGCGAGCTGGTTGTAGAGGAATCCCGAGCCGTCCGGCAGCCACTCGACCTCGCGCACCTTGCCGGTGATCTCGTCCGCCCGCCAGGTGCCGGTCGCGGTCTCGACGAGGTCGAGGATGGAGCTCTCGTCGCCCCCCTTGAACAGGCCGAAGGCGACGACGCTGCCGTCCGGGCTCGGCTCGTACCAGGCGAGGGTGGTGAGACCGCTGGGATCGACGGCGGCGGGATCGAGGAGGACGCGGGGCGCGCCGTCACCCTCGACCACCATGAGAGACGCCTGCTGCTGCCCCGCCTCCAG
>DASWQX010000195.1:0-7049 GCA_036403495.1 Thermoanaerobaculia bacterium | reverse complement strand
GCCATTCTTGAGGGAAGCGGGCGTGAGCACCGAGAAGCCATGAATCCCGTTGCCGATCCCAGCGCTCTGCAGGTCGGTACGGAAAATATTGGCGATGACCGTGGTCACCAGCGTATTGCCGTCGTAGATGTCGACACTGATGGGCGTGTTGGGAAGCGAGCTGTCCCAGGCCCACCCTTCGATCGAGGTGCAGGTGGCGTTGTCGTGGAAGCCGTCGAGGTAGTCGGGACAGAGGAGTGGTTGAGGGGAGCCGCCGATCGCGTTCTGTGTGCCGGCGATCGTCACCTTGATCGAATGATTGAACGCGTCGCGGAGAGCCGAGGGAGTCGGGTAGACGAATCCGTGGTTGCCGTTCCCCTTGCCCGCGCTCAGCAGGTCGGAGCGGAACAGGTTGGCCGCGACGGTCGCGATTTTCGTCGCGCTGTCATAGATGTCGACGTTGATCGGCGTGTTCGGCTGTGACGGGAACCAGGCCCAGCCGGCGATATTGCTGCAGGCGGTCTGATCCTGATAGCCCTCGTAGCTGAGGGTGCAGTTGAGCGTCTTTGGCGTCGCGCTCAGGTCCCCGCCGGTATCCGCGAACTTCACCCGGATGGAGTGAGGCTGGCCGTTTTTGAGTGAGGTCGGGGTGGGCATGGAGAAGCCGTGAATCCCGTCTCCGATCCCCGCGGCCTGGAGATCCGGCCGGAACTGATTGGCGGGGACGGTCGCCACCAGGACAGAGCCGTCGAAGATGTTGACGTTCAACCAGTTCGAGGGATTCAGCCGATCCCACGCCCAGCCCACGATCGAGTTGCAGTCGGCCGTCTCGTGGTTCCCTTCATACTGGGTGGGTTTTACCAGGATCGTCACTACGGCGGTCGCGGACAGGCCGCCCAGAGTCGTCCGGTCGGACACGGTGTAAGTGAACTGATCGCTGCCCACGAAACCGGGTGGCGGAGAGTAGACGAAGCCGCCGGAGGCACAGCAGGAGTTGGAGCCGCCATGGGCCGTTGCGAGGTCGTAGCTCTTGACCAAGAGGGAATCGGCGTCCGGATCGCTGTCATTCGCAAGCAGGATCGTAAAGGGAACCGTCAATTGAGTGTCGCGGTTGACGACGAGGGAGTCGGGATTCGGAGTCGGTGGATGGTTCCCGACCGTGAGGAAGACGGTGGCATCCGCCTCGAGCAGGGTCGTCTGGTCATCGATCCTGTAGACGAAGGAGTCGGTCCCTTTGAAGCCGGCATTCGGTGTGTATCGACGCTGCCCCGTTCCTTCCAGAATCAGCGTTCCATGCTGGGGGCTGGTTACCGGCTCCTTGAATGCAACAACGTGTCCGTCCGGAGAGAAATCGTTCGCCAGGTATTGTGAATCCGCGATGGGCAGGGACGAATTGATGGCGATGCTGTTGAAGTAATCGTCGACGGCCACTGGGGGGCGAACGGCGGCGGCGACGCGAACCCTTATCGTTCCGGTGTCGTTGTTGCCATGTCCGTCCGTGATCGTATAGGGAAAGGTGGCCTCTCCCGTGAAGCCCGAGGTGGGTGTGAAGTGCACGTGATCGGCCAGGAGCTGAACCTGACCGCTGATTGAGGTCCCGAACGAGACGACCGAGAGCGCATCGTGATCCCAGTCGAGATCTCCGGCGAGCATGGCGGCGAACGTAATATCCACCGCGGCATTGGGATTGGTGGCAGCGTGGACGTCGCCGGCCACCGGTCCGCCGGTCGTGGGGAAACGGGTGTTGAGGAGCTTCTCGGCCGGGCCGATCTGCGCGTCGGACAGGGCGCCGGCGGTGCCGTTGAGCTTGAGCGCCTTCTCGACGGTGGAGGGAGAGGCTTTTGGGAATCTGCCGAGAAGAATTGCCGCCGCGCCGGTGACGTGGGGAGCCGCCATCGAAGTGCCGCTGAGCGTGCAGATGGCGGTGCTCGAGGCTCGAGAAGCGGAGACGATGTTCGAAGCGGGAGCCCAGATGTCGATGGCCGAGCCGTAGTTCGAGCCGCAGTCCTTGATCTGGGTCGTGGTGGTGCAGAGCGGGTCGGTCGGGTCTCGGATCCAGCGACCGTCCTTCTCGTCCGATCCACCGGCGATGATGATCTCGGTAGGGTAGCCGGGACCCGCCATGCTCACGGCGGCGGCCAGGGAGTTGTCGTTCCCGGCCGATTGCACGAACGAGATACCCCTTTCGATCAGCTTGGTCATGGCGAGAGCCAGGGCGCTGGAGGCCGGAAGGTCGGTGCTGTTGGCGCTCATGTTGACGACGGCGGGCTGAGTGAAATCGTGGTTGGCCAGGATCCAGTTGATCCCTTCTACGACGGTCGAGATGGACGCGATTCCTCCAGCGCAACCCTGGTTGGCCTTGATCGAATGCAGGGTCACGTCTTTGGCGACGCCATAGGTCTTGCCACCAAGAATGCCGAACACATGGGTGCCGTGGCTGTTGCCGACGCAATCCGTGAAATTACCCCGGTTCGGATCGAGGAGGTCTGCGACCGCGTTGACGCCGGTTCCCACCCTCGATGCACC
Organism: Thermoanaerobaculia bacterium; assembly: GCA_036403495.1. Classification (GTDB taxonomy): domain Bacteria; phylum Acidobacteriota; class Thermoanaerobaculia; order Multivoradales; family UBA5704; genus DATARR01. Next base: position 4,544 of record DASWQX010000195.1, on the reverse strand, counting down.
CGATGCATTGAGGAACTCCTGGTGTCCAGGGGTGATACCCGTGTCGATCGTATAAGCGTGGACCGTGACTCCGGCAGGGGTCAGGTCGAATCGATAGAAACCGTCCCGGCTGGCGAGCCCGCTCCCATTCTTCCCCAGGACGCGCTCGTCAATCCGATCGAGCCCCCAGTTGTCGAAGCAACCCGTGGCGCCGGGCCTCGGGTCGGCACAGAGGATGCTCTGCTGTGGCGGTGAGGGAAAGGGTCCCGATCCCGACGCAGGATTCGCCACGTTGCAGTCCTGAGCGACGTTCTGGACCTGGATCTCCGCGTCCTGCTCGACGAACCTCACGCGGGGATCGTGGCTGAGGACGAGGGCGGTTCCGGGTGGAAGGTCGACCAGGAAACCGGGCAGGGCCTGATCCCAGACCTTTAAGGCCTTGGCCGAATGCAGGCGCGCAAGCTCATCCGCCACCTCCGCTACCTTCGGGCCTCCCCCCTGCGACCGGTTCTCGGCGCTGAACTGGTCGACAAGGACGACGATGTAGCGCCCAGCGATGCCGTTCTGGGCTGTCCGGAGCTTTTGCGGAGAGCTGATGGCTGCGGCGACGCCTTGCTGAGCGCGCGCGGCAGGAGCATAAAAGCTGATGCCGAGGGCCATCGCGGCCAGCGTGAGCTTTGCTCGGGTCCTGATCGGACTTGTCGAGAGCATAGGTCTCCTTGGTTGGCGGTCTGCACTGGAGTGGCCTCGCTCCCGGATTCGTTTCGTGGTGCTCTCCTACCCCCGCCCTCCCCTCACATACAGCCCCTCCGCCAGCGCCTTCCCCCGCCGGACCTGGTGGATCTGCCGCGAGCGGGCGATGCGGCGGAGGACGTCCGAGGTGGCGCGGGTTCCTATGGGGCGGCGGAGGCGGTCGGCGAAGCGGCGGTTGACCTCGGCGGCCACGGCGCTCGCGCCGAAGGGCTCGCCCTCCTTCCAGCTTGCGACGACCGCGCGGATGGCCCGGCTGACCATCAGCTTGCCGGTGACCGGCGAGTCCACCTGGGGAGCGGGCGCCTCCGGCTCCTGCGACTGGGGCTGTTCGATGATCTCCACGGCCGACGCCGAGGCCGTCCGGAAGGCGTCGAGGTTGTGGAGCACGCGTTCCAGCTCCGCAGCGTGGCGCTCTCTTTCCTCCCGGTGCTGCTCCTCCTGCCCGGCGTGGAAAGCTCTCCGCTCGCGGTGGAAAGCCGCGCGCGACTCCAGGTTCGCCAAGACGTCCGCAACGGAAAGCTTCGAGCTCATCGGGTCTCCTTCCCGGGCCACGATCCTCGCGCCAGTCGCGGCATTCAACCGCGAATCTACTGCAAGGGTAAGCCTGTTTGCCGCAAGCTGGTTCTGCGGCGGCAATGGTACCACCTCCTTTGCCGAAACCATCCGGCGGGAGGATCGCATCTTGGCTTCCCGTGCGGCATTCCCTGTTTCGGATGCCGGAAGGCGAGGCTCTGGAGCGCCAGGGCGAGTCCTGTTGCGGTGAAGAACGAGCAAGGTGCGGCTTTCTGCATTTGATTGCGACGACAAAGCTGGATTAATGCGGCATTTAATCGCAGGTTTGCGTCTGACCCTTGGGTAGAGGCGGTAAAAGATCGGCAGATTGCCGCGATCTCAGCGATCACTTCGAGCTGCCCGGCACTCGGCGCTTCGCCGCAAGGACGTAAGCCGGCAAAGGAGAAGCGGGGTGCGGCGTTCCTGGCGAAGGATGCGGCATGGGGGATGATGAATGCCGCATTCCTGGTTTCCCGTGCGGCATTCCCTCTTGAGGAGGCGGCATCCCGGGACTCGGTTGCGCGACTTCAGGGGCCCCAGCCGCCCCCCATTGGCACGGGGCCTGCTGCGGAATCGCGGCGAAGGAGGGAGTGTGAGATGACCAACCGCGAAGCCCAGCCCCTGTCCCGCCGCGACCTCATCAACCTGGCCGGCCAAGGCCTCATCGCGGCCGGAGTCGCCGGTGCCTTTCCGCAGGCGGCCGGCGCGCAGCCGGCGGCGGCGGGCGCGCAGCCCCATGTCGAGCTGCCGCCGCTCTCGGCCCCGACCGAGCAGAAGCAGCCCGGCACGCCCAATCCGATGCCGCCGGACGGCCGGATCGGCTACGCCATCGTGGGGCTGGGGCGCATCGCCCTGGAGGAGATGGTCCCCGCCATCGTCCAGTCCAAGCGCTCGAAGGTGACGGCCCTGGTCAGCGGCCACCCCGAGAAGGCGGCCGCCGTGGCTCGCGAGTACGGGATCGATCCCCGCAATATCTATGACTACAAGAATTACGAGGAGATGCGGAACAACCCGGCGGTGCAGGCCGTGTACATCGCCCTGCCGAACTCGATGCACGCCGAGTACACGGTCCGCGCCGCCCAGGCGGGCAAGCACGTCCTCTGCGAGAAGCCGATGGCCACCAGCTCGCGGGACTGCCAGCGGATGATCGACGCCTGCAAGGCGGCGGGGAAGAAGCTGATGATCGGCTATCGCCAGCAGTGCGAGCCTTACAACCGCGAGGTCATCCGCCGGGCCCGCGCCAAGGACTTCGGCGACCTCAAGCTGATCACCGCCGACAACGGCCAGAACCAGGGCGATCCCAACCAGTGGCGCCTGAAGCGGGCCCTCTCGGGCGGCGGGTCGCTGCCGGACGTCGGCATCTATTGCCTCAACGCGACGCGCTACATCACCGGGGAGGAGCCGGTCGAGGTCTTCGCGCGGATGTGGTCGACGCCGGGCGATCCGCGATTCAAGGAGGTGGAGGAGACGATGACCTTCGAGCTCCGCTTCCCCAGCGGCGTGCTGGCCTCCTGCACCTGCGGCTACGGCAATCACCGGTTGCAGCGCTACGCGGTCGCGGGGTCCCTCGGTTGGGCGGAGCTGAGCCCGGCCTTTGGCTATCGAGGGCTGCGCCTGCGCACCGCCCGCGCCGAGGGCAAGATCGAGCGGGTGACCGAGGAGCAGCTCGGCCAGCCGAACCAGTTCACGCTCGAGATCGACCACTTCTCGCGCTGCTTGGCGGAGGACCGGGCGCCGCACACGCCCGGCGAGGAGGGGCTGGCCGACGTGCGGATCATCGAGCAGCTCTACGCCTCGGCGGGGGCGGGCCATCCGATGACGATGCCGGCCTCCCAGGGGCTCGACGTCACCCGCGGACCGGCGCCGGAGGAGGAGAGCTGATCTCCCACGTCTCGGCCCCTACCAATCGGGTCAGCCGGTCGAGCGCCGAGGCCAGCGAATTGCGGCGCCCCTGGCTGTCGCGCACGCCCGGCTCCCACCAGAGGTTCTTGACCTCCAGGAGGCCGCGGTCGCGGTGGAGCTTGGGATCGAGACGGCCGATCAAGCGCTCGCCTTCGAGGATCGGCAGCACGTAGTAGCCGTGCTGGCGCAGCTCGTTGGGGACGAAGGCCTCGAAGCGGAAATCGAAGTTGAACAGGCGCAGGGCGCGCTTGCGGTCGCGGAGGATGGGATCGAAGGGGGAGAGCAGGCGGACCCGCGGCGGCGCCGGAGTCAGGGCGGCGGCGCGCTCCCGCCAGTCCGGAAGGGCCCAGGAGGCGCGCGGACGGGAGCCGTCGGCGCTCTCGACCAGCACCGGCACGATCTCGCCGGCCGCGGCGGCGCCCGCGCACCAGACGCGCGCCTCCGCCAGCGACACGGCGCGCCAGAAGCCGGCGAGCTCGTCGGGAGTGGCGATCCCCAGCCGCTCCAGCGCCGTGCGGCAGGCCCAGTCGAGGTGCTCGGCCGCGCTGGGAGCCGGCGCCGCGTGGGCTGCCGGCAGGACGCGCTCGGCGAGGTCGTAGACCTTGTGGAAGTTGACCCTGCCCGCGATCGCCAGCTCGCCGGTCCGCCAGAGATACTCCAGCGCAGCCTTCTGCGGCTTCCACCCCCACCACGCCTTGTCGGTCCCCTCGGGGCGCTCGTCCTCGAAGTCGCGGGTCATCAGCGGACCCTCGGCGGCGATCCGCTCGCGGACGTGCGCGATCGACCGCTCGGGGTCGGGGCCGATCCGCTCCATCCACCAGGGGTGCTCGAGGACCCGCCGGCGGTAGCGCTCGAAGCGGTGCTTCCAGTAGGGGTACCAGCGGGTGGGGATGGCCGAGGCGTCGTGCGTCCAATGTTCGAAGAGCCGGCGGTCGCGCTCCAGGAGCCGCTCCAGGACCTGGGGACGGTAGCTCTGGAAGCGGGAGGCGAGGGTCAGGTGGTGCGCCCGCTCGACGACGTTGATCGAGTCGATCTGGACGAAGCCCATCCGTGCGACGAGATCGTAGAGGACGTCCGGCGTCGCCTTGCGGCGGGGATCGTCGAGCAGCCCCTGGGCGCCCAGCAGCAGGCGGCGGGCGGTGGCGGCGGGGACGGGGGGGATGGCCGAGGGAGACGATGGGGTCTTGGGCGGCATGGGAGGCGAGGATATCGGAACGGATTGCCAGCGCGGCCCCCCACCCCGAAACCTCACCCCCGGCCCCTCTCCCACCGCCCTCCCGCCGGCCGGGAGAGGGGGGGCGTGACGGGGGAACACGTCGCTCGTAGGGCGCGCTGTGCGCGCCGGGAACGTTGACGGT
>DASWQX010000194.1:0-2217 GCA_036403495.1 Thermoanaerobaculia bacterium | reverse complement strand
CGCCGGCCGAGGCCTGGATCTCGATCACCCCCTCGATGATCTCCAGCACGGTGACGTCGAAGGTGCCGCCCCCGAGGTCGAGCACCACGGCGCGCAGCTCGCGGTTGCGCTGGTGGAGCCCGTAGGCGAGGGCGGCGGCGGTGGGCTCGTTGAGGATGCGGACGACGTCGAGCCCGGCGATCTTGCCGGCGTCCTTGGTGGCCAGCCGCTGGGAGTCGTTGAAGTAGGCGGGAACGGTGATCACCGCCTCGCGCACTTCCTCCTGGAGCTGCTCCTCGACGAACTCCTTGATCTCGCGCAGCACCAGCGCCGAGATCTCCTCGGGGCTGTAGTGGCGGTCGCGGATCTCGATCTTGACGTCGCCGTTAACCGCCTCGGCCAGGGTGTATGGGAGCACACCGCGCGCCCGCTCCACCTGCGGCTCGCGGAACTTGCGGCCGATCAGCCGCTTGACCGCGTAGACGGTGTTCTGCGGATTGGTGATCGCCTGGCGCTTGGCGATCTGGCCGACCAGGCGGTCCCCCTCCTCCGAGAAGGCGACGATCGACGCGGTCGTGCGGCTCCCCTCGCGGTTCGCGAGCACCACCGAGACGGTGGCCTCCACGATCGCGGCGCAACTGTTCGTCGTGCCCAGGTCGATGCCGAGGATCTTGCTCATAGTCGATAAGAGACGAAAACTGGCCCTATTGTACGTGGTTCGGGGGAATTTCCCTCCACCCGCCCTGCCGGGGAGAGAGGGGCTTTAAGAAAACCTTGAGATTCTCTCTCTTGCTGTTCTCCCTCCTCTCCCCGGCAGGGGTGGGTGGAGGGCTGGGAGAGGAGGGCCGGGGAGGTGAGGGGCTCTTCCTTTTTCTTTCCCTCTTCTACAGCGCCGGGCCCTCTTCCCCGCCGCTCGCCGGCCCCTGCGAGCCTTCGGAGCTGGCGGCGGCGGCCTCGGCGGGCACCGCCACTTTCACCATCGAGGGACGCACCAGCCGGTCGTGCATCTTGTAGCCGCGGCGGAGCTCGGCGACGACGGTGGGGACCTTGACCTCCCGGCTCTCCTCGCGCGACACCGCCTCGTGCAGGGTGGGATCGAACGGCTGGCCGGTCGCCGGCACCTCGACGATGCCGAAGCGGCGGAGCAGCTCGGACATCTGGCGGTGGATCATCTCGACGCCGCGCTTGAGATCCTCGGCCGACCCTTGGGCCGACAGCGCCAGGTCGAGGTTGTCGGCCACGGTCAGGAACTCGCGCATCGGCTCCAGCAGGGCGTAGCGCCGGGACTCCTGGCGCTCGCGCTCACTGCGCTTGCGGAAGTTGTCAAAGTCCGCCAGGGTGCGGATGGCGCGGTCGCGCAGCTCGGTGTTCTCCTGGCGGAGCTTCTCCACGTCGTCCCCCGGTCCGGCCGGTGCGCCCGCCGCGGGAGCGTCGCCCCGCCGTCCTTCCACCGCCGCCATGGCGTCGCGCATGGCGGACTCCAGGTCCGTGCTCTGATCGTCCAGGTCGAGCGCCACCTCGGGGGTGTCGTCGGCTTGCTTCGTGGGATCTGCCATCGCCATCCTCGCTCTCTATTTCCAGTCTCTGACTCGGTGTCTATCTATGGAATGGGGATCCCGGGAATCCCGGGAGGTCATCTCCGCTCAGGGCGCCGTTCGGGCTCGCCCGAGAAGGAGTCGGCGAGAGCGCGGCTGAGCGTCTCGCCCAGGAAGTGGACCAGGGGGATCACCGTCTCGTAGTCCATCCGCGACGGGCCCACGATCCCCAGGGTGCCGAGCGGGCGCTCGCCGAGGCCGTAGGGAGCCGCGACGACGCTGAACTCCAGCTCGGAGGTGAGATCGCAGTCCTCGCCGATCAGCACCCGCACGCCACCCCCCTGAATGCAACGGTTGAGGATGCGCACCAGGCGCGCCTTGTCGGCGAAGGCATCGAACATCCGGCGCACCCGCGCCAGGTCGGCCAGCTCGGGCTTGGCGAGCAGCATCGAGGTGCCGTCCACCACCACGCCCGGCGCGCCGCCGCCGGCGAGGCCCGCCTGGGCCAGCTCGATCGTCCGCGCCAGCACGTGGTCCATCTGCGCCTTCTCCTCGACCATCATGCGCTCCAGCCGCTCGCGGATGTCGCGCAGGGTCTGGCCGGCGAAGTTCGCGGTCAGGTAGTTGGAGATCCGCGTCAGCTCCTCGCGGGGGATCTCCTCCTCGGTCTCGATCACCTTGTTGTCGATGAACCCCGTCGAGG
>DASWQX010000193.1:0-5658 GCA_036403495.1 Thermoanaerobaculia bacterium | reverse complement strand
GTCGAAGAGGTCGCGCGCCTGGTCGAACCCCGACAGGTGGTCCCAGTGCTGATGCGTGGCGACCAGGACGTCGATCCGCCCGCCGGTCGAATCCCGCAGGCTCGCGGCCACCTGCCGCATCCTGTCGCCGCCGTCCGGAGTGCCGAGGAGGACCCCGCAGTCGATCAGCATGTAGAAGGGGCGCTCGGCGCCGGTGGCGAAGGCGAGCAGGAAGCAGTCGCCGAGCCCCTGGCGGTACATGCGGACCTTCACGCCGGCCGGGGGGGCGGTCATCAGGGGATCAGGCAAAGTTCTCCTCCTCGACCGCGGGCGTGCGGTGGAGCATGGCGAAGGGCTCGGATTGCTCCCGCCGCCGGGGATCGCCGAAGTAGGTAGCCTGCAGCGAGCCGCTGGCCTTCACGAAGGCGCGCTGAGCGGCCAGCCGGGATTCGCTGGTGATCCCCTTGCCGATGCAGTAGCGCACCGCGCCGTGATCGAGGTCGATCAGCACCGTGCAGCCGCCGCGGAGCCAGAAATCGTGCGGCGGCGGTGGGGTGATCTCGCCGCTGTCGACCTTGTCCTGCCAGACGGGGTTCACGTAGCCGTGCCGCTTCTGGGTGATCTCGATGACCAGGTCGGTGAGCGTCTGGCCGTCCGGCCCCAGGCGCCGCGCCGGACGCACCGAGTGGACCTCGAACAGCGGCAGGCCGTCCTTGCCGCGCTCGATCGAGCGCGGCGCGTCGGCGGTGAGGGCGAGCCCGAAATGGGAGGCCAGGTCGCGCGCCGCGTCCGATTGCAGCCAGTCGTGGATCTCGCGGCCGCTCTCCTGCATCTCCTTCCAGACCTTCGCGCGGTCGGAGGTCAGCGACCAGTCGGGACGGACCTTGACCAGGCTCTTGACCCCCGGCAGCAGGCGGTTGAGCGCCGCCGCCATCTCGCCTTCCGGCGGCGCCCAGCAGAGGCTGCCCGCCGAGAGGCTCCGCACCCCCTGGGGATAGATGCCGCGGCGGCGGAACGCCTCGATCACCGCGACGCGGTAGCCGCGGTCGTCCTCCGGCACCAGGTCGCGGTCGGCGGTGACCAGCGCGCGCAGGTAGTCGCCGAAGTTGACGTCCACCGGCGGGCAGTGGTCGAGCGCGCGGATGCACATGTTGAGGACCTGGCTGGCGGAGAGCGACGCCTCGCGCGCCAGCCGCTCGACGAGGTCGGGGTGGATCTCCCCCTGCGGCAGCACGCCGGAGCCGGCGGTGGCGATCCGCAGCAGGTCGGCGATGCGCGACTTGTAGATGGAGAGGAAGGCGTCGAACACCGCCGCCACCAGGATGGCGCCGCGCGTGTGCGGCTCCCGCGTGGTCTGCAGGTCGGCGGGATCGGGCTTCTTCGGGAGCCACTCGCCGGTCCCCGGGTCCACCGCGCCGAGGGCGTCGCGGAGAGCGCCGCGGCTGCCCAGCGCCTGCCCGAACTGCTGCGCGAGCTGGCCGAGCAGGTTCTGGCTCGCCAGGTCGCCGCGGGTGCGGCGGATCTGGTCGTGCAGCGCCGGCGCGTGGGAGAAGTGCTGGAACAGCGCCACGATGTCCGCGAACCCCTCGTGCAGCGCCAGGGTGTCGGTGTTGGTCGGCTCGATGAAGCGCCGGTGCAGGCCGTCGAGCAGCGCGTGCGTCGTCTCGTGGGCGACCACGTCGTGCGACAGGCAGGTGAACACCGTGCCGCCGGGGAGGTTGTGCCCGGGATCGCTGGTCGAGGCCGGGAAGTAGCCGAAGAGGAGCGCCTTCTTCTTCGGGCTGTAATAGGCGTTCGCGTCGCGAAGTCCGTGGGGGTAGATGCGCAGCCGCTGCACGAACTGGTAGCCCTGCTCGGCGCCGGCCTGCGACCAGAGGATGCGCCGCCCCAGCGCGCGCTCGAAGTTGTGGATGGTCGTCATCGCCACCGCGTAGACCATCTGCTGATGGAACTGGGGGTCCCCCTCGGAGGGGTCGAGCCCGTCGGCGGCGAGGATGAAGCGGTCGTCGAGGTCGACGGGAGCGTACAGGCAGCCGCTCCCGGGATCGACGTCCACCACCTCCAGGTACTCCCCCACGGGCCCGGGCCGCAACTCCTCCCAGGGGACATGGAGGGTCAACTGGTTGATCACCGCCGTGTCGATCTGCCAGTTGAGGCTCGGATCGAAGGCATAGACCCGGATCTTGCGGGAGGGGGGAGGCCGCCGGATGGGCGGCTTGATCCTGGACGTCGCGGTCGGCATCGGCGGCTCGACTCCTTGAAGGGCTTCTACTAAGTTGCCACAGGAAGGGGTCCGATGGACAGCCCGCCGATGCTGGGCTTCAGCGGCGCGACATGGACGAGGCCCGCAGAAGGTAGTACAGCAGGGTCATCAGCGTCGAGACCACGGCCGCCACGTAGGTCATCGCCGCCGCGTTCAGGACCCTGTCCATCCCCTCGCGCTCCTGGGGGAGGATGATCCCGGTCTCGACCGCCAGCCGCTTGGCGCGCGCCGTGGCGTCGAACTCCACCGGCAGGGTCACGACCTGGAACAGCAGCACGGCCGAGAAGAGCAGGGCGCCCAGGTAGACCAGGTTCGCCGAGTGGAACAGCATGCCGCCGAGGACCACGAAATAGCTCGCCGAGGAGCCGAAGCTCGCCGTCGGCACCAGGGCCGAGCGCAGCCCCAGCGGCTTGTACCCCGCCGCGTGCTGGAGGGCGTGGCCGGCCTCGTGGCAGGCGACGCCCACCGCGGCCACCGAGCTCGACGCGTAGGTCGCCTCGGAGAGGGCCAGGGTCCGGTTCGCCGGGTTGTAGTGGTCCGAGAGGAAGCCGTTCGTCGGCGCCACCTGGACGTCCGTGACGCCGGCGCCGCGCAGCATCTCGGTGGCCGCCTGGGCCCCGGTCAATCCGCGCGCCGTGCGTACCTTCGAATATTTCTTGAACGCCGCTTTCGTCCGCCAGCTCGCCCAGAGCGACAGGGCCAGCGCCGGCAGGAGGAAGAGGAAATAGGTCGGATCGAAGAACATGGCTTTTTCGTTTGCCCCTTTCGAGATAGCAAAACAGATCGGGCGGACGGCGCATTTCCGGCCCGCGCGCCCCGCGATCCCGTTTCAGGACTCGAACGGCTCGTAGCAGCGGCGGCAGCGGGCCTCGTAGGACTCGGTGTCGCCCACCTGGAGCTGCTCGTCGCCGCCGGCGATGCGCTGGCTGTAGTGGGCGGCGGCGCCGCAGCGCATGCAGACGGCGTGGACCTTGTCGACGTACTCGGCGATGGCGAGGAGGCGCGGCATCGGGCCGAAGGGGCGGCGCAGGTAGTCGAGGTCGAGCCCGGCGACGATCACCCGCACGCCGGAGTCGGCCAGCTCGGTGACCAGCTCGACCAGGCCGTCGTCGAAGAACTGGGCCTCGTCGATCCCCACCACCTCGACTCCCGGCTGCACCTTCCGCCGCAGCTCGCCGCTGCTCGACACGCTCACCGCCTCGAGCTCGCGCTTGTCGCGGGTGACCAGCCGCTGCGGCCCCTGCCGGGTGTCGGCCGACGGCGTGAAGACCTGGACGCTCTGGCGGGCGATGGCGGCGCGGCGCAGCCGGCGCACCAGCTCCTCGCTCTTGCCTGAGAACATGCCGCCGCTGATCGCTTCGATCCGTCCTTCGCGGGTGCGCTCGCCGAGGCTGTCCAGGAAGTTCACTGGACCGGGATGGTATCATTCGCGGTCCCATGGCGAAGAAACGGATCGGACAGCGGATCTTCTCGTACGACGAGGCGCTCAACACCTTCCCCCTGGTGCGCGACCTGACCTCGGCGGCGGTGCGCCAGATCGAGGCGCTGAGCACCAGCCTCGGCAACCGCGACGACCTCGATTCGAAGCGCGACGTGATCGCGGAGGCGCAGGAGAAGATCGTCCGCGCCTGGACCCGCGAGGTGACCGCCCTCGGCTGCGAGGTCAAGGGGGTCTGGCTGGTCGACTGGGACACCGGCGACGGCTACTACTGCTGGCAGTTCCCCGAGCAGGCCATCTCCTACTTCCACACCTACGACGAAGGCTTCGCCGGCCGCATCCCGATCAACTGAGCCCCCTCCGGGCTCGCCCTCTCATCTCCGGCTGACCTCGGCGTAGAGCCGCTCCAGGCGCTCCGGCGTCAGCTCGTGCAGGCCGGCGACGACGGCGTCCGCCCCGTCGAGCGGCGCTCGGGAGTAGGGGTGGGCGATGCCCAGGGTCGCCAGCCCAACCTCGGCGGCGGCGGCGAGGCCCACCGGGCTGTCCTCCACGGCGAGCACCTCGTGCGGATGGAGCAGGCGCTCCGGCAGCGGCGGTAGCGCGTTGAGCGCCTCCAGCGCCTTCTCGTATCCTTCCGGGCTCGGCTTGCTCTCGTCGACGTCCTCGGCGGTGATCCGCGCCTTGAAGTGGTCGAGCAGCCCCTCCTGCCGTAGCGCCCCCTCTACCTCCTCGCGTAGCGCGCCGCTCACCACGCCGAGCATCCAGCCGCGCCGATTGAGCTCCCGCACCAGCCCGGGCACGCCGGCGGCGAAAGGATAGCCCTCCCGGCGGACGCGCTCCTGGTAGTAGCTCGCCTTGCGCGCGATCAGCCGCATCAGGCGCGGCACCGTCGCCGGCTCCCCCGCCGCCGCCAGCACCGCCGCGAAGCAGGCGCGATCGTCGAGCCCCAGGTAGCGTGCGTAATAGTCGTCCGCGGCGAGCGCGATCCCCTCGTCCCCGAGCACCCGCTGGAAGAGCTCCAGGTGGATCGGCTCGTCGTCGACCAGGACCCCGTTGAAGTCGAAGAGGATCGCCCGCAGCACCGCGAAATCATATCCCGCCGGACAGCCTGGATCGGCCGGGCGGATTTGACAAGCCGGCGGCCCGCCAGTATCTTGGGAGATGCTCCCGCCTTTGCGGGACAAGGAGTGACCCATGGAAAATATGGAACAGGCCCAGAGCCAGACGAATCACGCCGCGCCGCCGCAGGAGGACGTGCCCGTCACGCTCACCGCCAAGGCGATCGAGATGGTCAAGATCACCCGCGAGCAGGAGGGGATCGACCCCTCTCACGGCCTCCGCGTCGCCGTGCGCGGCGGCGGCTGTAGCGGCTTCGAATATGCCCTCGACTACGAGAACGAGGCCCGCGAGACCGATTGGGTCTACGAGCAGGGGGACCTCAAGGTCTACGTCGACGCGGTCAGCGCCCGCTACCTGCAGGGGACCAGCATCGACTACTCCCTGGGCATGGCCGGCGCGGGGTTCAAGTTCAACAACCCCAACGCCTCCGGCAGTTGCGGCTGCGGCTCCTCGTTCGCGGTCTAGAGCAGCCTTTCAGGGGACGAGCGGCAGGTCCCGCACCTCCGCCGTCCCGCCGCCCGCGACCTCCAGGCGGATGCCGGTCCCGGCCCCGCGCCGGTGGAGGATGGCGAGGCCGATCGGCCGCCCGAGGGCGATCGAGTCGACGACTGTGGTGACCGTGCCGGCCTCCCGCCCTTCCGCGAGCAGAGCGGCGCCGGGAGCGGGCGCGGCGCAGTCGAACACCAGCCCGCGCAAGCTCTTCTGCACGCCCCCGCGGTAGTGGATGCGGGCCACCACCTCCTGGCCGAGATAGCACCCCTTCGTATAGCTCACCGCCTCCTCCGCGCCGGTCTCCTGGGGGAAGTTCTCGGCGCCGAAGTCCCGCCCGAAACGGGGGATTCCGGCCTCGGCGCGCAGC
>DASWQX010000192.1:0-8439 GCA_036403495.1 Thermoanaerobaculia bacterium | reverse complement strand
GGCAAGGTCGAGTCGGCTTCGATCTTCCATCGCTCCACCACGGCGGGCCTGAAGCTGAAGCTCGACCGCTGGGAGGACTACGACCGCTCGCTCCTCTTCTACGGGGACGACTCGACCAAGGTGGTGAAGATCACCCACGAGGGGATCGGCTTCGGCCTCCTGATCGAGAAGGTGCCGCTCTCCCAGGTGACGCCCGAGCTGGTGGAAGAGGAAGCGATGAAGTTCCTCAAGCGCCTCTTCGGCCAGGAGCAACTCCGCCGGCCCGCCGCCCAGCCTGGAGCCGCCGGCCAGAGGCCCGCGGGCTCGACGGCGGCGCATTATGGGTATGAGCTGGTAAGAGTGTGAAGGCCGGATGACGACGGCGCCTCCGACGCCCGGGCATCAATGCCCGGGCTACGCTGGAAACAAAAAGCCGGCTGAAGCCGGCTCAAGACACGCGAATCACCTTTGAGCCGGCTTCAGCCGGCTTCTCTTTTACGGCGTAGCCCGGGCATTGATGCCCGGGCGGCCCTCAAAACAGATACGTCAACCCAACATTCGCCACCACGTTCTCCCGCTGGTCGCCGTTCAGATCCTTGTAAACCGGGACCTGGACGGCCAGCCGTCCGACGACCCCCTTGCCGAGGTCGACGACCACACGTGGGGTGAGATAGAGCAGGCGTCCGCCGGTGTTGGGATCGAGGGTCCGCTCGGCATCGACGGCGTCGCGGCCGGCGTCGCGGAAGTTGAGCTCGACGACGGCGTCCCAGATCTCCCCGATCTTGCGCTCGTATCCGAAGTTCGCCAGCGTCGAGTCGCCGTAGCGGTAATCGAAATCGTTCGTGCCCGTCCGCCGGAGCTGGAACGAGGCGAAGAGCGACGAGCGGTGGTCGAGCAGGTAGAGCCCGGAGAGACCGCCGAACCAGTCAGTCGAGCCGGTGCCGGGCTGGAGGTGCTCGTCGAGCCGTACCCCGCCGGAGGTGAGGTCGTTCTTCCCCCAGGCGGTCTTGACGCCGCCGAGGGCCGACAGCCAGGCCCGCCGGCCGAGGCCCCCCGTGAAGTCCGAGGACCAGAGCCGGACCAGCGCGTAGACGTCGGGATCTGAGAGGTCGCGGCTCTCGTTGGGACCGCCCTCCGGCGGCTCCGTCGCTCCGACCGTGCTGGTGTGCCGGGAGCTCCAGGGGATGCGGGCCACGGCGACCACGCGCTCCCCGAAGGTATAGGAGAAGCCGGTGGTGAAGCGGTTCTCGATCACCGCCTCGCGGCCCAGGTCATTATTGGATAAAAAGCGGGATGAAAAGCGCGGCAGGGCCTTGGCCGCAGCGGCGCCCTCCTCCGGGATGTTCCCCTGTTCCTTGTCGAAACGTTCCCAGTCGAGAGAGACGCGGAACGCACCTTCCTTGTAGACGTCCGTGCCCAGCGCATTGAAAGTGGGATCGCCGCAGCGGCAGATCGAACAGCCGCGCGCGGGGGGCGCCGCGACGGCGAGCAGCAGCACGAAGCCCGCCGCGACGGCGAGTTTCGGGAAAAGCGTTTTCATGGCAGCAAGCCTCCTGATTACGGACAGGTTGAATCCAGGCCGCCGAAATCCGGCGTCCCGAGCGGAACCCTCTAGATGGCTTGGAGCGGGCGCGGAGGGGGAACGGGGGGATCGGGCACGCGATCGAAGAGGGCGCCGCGGGGCACTTCGGCGGTCCAGCCGGCGAAGGCCAGCCGGATCTGCCGGAGCGAGACCGGCGAAGCCCCAGGGCGGTCGATCGGCTCCCGCAGGCTCTGCAAGGACTCAGGAACGCTCTGCGAGCCGCCGGAGCAGTGCATCCCTGGGTGGTGGAGCTGACAGGCCTCCCCCGCCTTGAGCTGCGTGCGGCAGCAGCAGCTCAGGATCCGTCCGCACGGGCACTGGTGCAGAAGCATCGCCTCCGGCGCGAGGAGCAGCGCCAGGATGAGGGCGGTCAGCAGGGTGCGGAAGGCGGAAGTAGGCATGGTCGGGTAAATGGCAGTGTAGCAGCGTCGGCCGGCTGGGGGGTTAGTCACCGCCGAGGGTGGAGGCGGTTCAACGCGGCGATTAGAGTTCCTCGGGAGATCCAGCCGCAAAGGTCAAACAGGCGTCGATGTCTTGCGCTTCGAGAGAGGGATATTGTCGCAAGATCTCTTCGCGGTCTTCTCCAGCTCTCAGAAAATCGAGAACCGTCTCAACAGTGATCCGCTTGCCACGAATCGTGGGCTTTGCCATTACAGACGGCCGGATCGATGGTAATTCGGCCTTGGGACGTGTTCTTGGGTTGAACTCTCATTGGAATCTCCCGGTAGGCGCAATGTCCGGGACCGCCAGTTCCATCTTTACCTTCGCCGACGACACCGTACGGATCACCTCCATCAACTGCTTCCCCACCGCCTCGCGGGAGTAGTCGGCGGCGAGGCGGCGGCGGCCGTTCTCGATCAGCCAGCGGCGGGCGGAGGGGTTGGCCAGCAGGTCGGTGATGGCGGTGATCCATTCGACGGGGTGCTGGCCGGCCAGGATGAAATCCTCTCCCTGGCGGCCGGTCGTGCCGGCGGCGGCCCAAGGGGTCGCCACGACCGGCACCCCCACCGCCCAGGCCTCCAGGATCTTGACCGGCACGCCCGAGCCGCAGCGCATCGGCGCGATTGAGAGCGTGGCCTGGGCGAGCACCGACCGCAGGTCGCGGGGCGACTCGATCAGCCGCGCCCCGGACTGTTCGATCTGACGGCGGAGCGACGGCGATGGGCGGTCGCCGGCCACCACCAGGCGCACGTCCGGCCGGGCGTGGCGGAGCTGAGGCCAGACGTCGCGTAGCCACCAGGAGACCGCGTCGGCGTTGACGAAGTAGCCGAGGTTGCCGGTGAGCGCCAGGACCGGCCCCTTGTCCCCCTCGCGCCAGAGCTTCTCGCCGCCGAGCGGCGGCTCGACCGGACGCTCGGTCACGGCGAGCCGCACCACCGAGATCCGCGCCGCGAGATCCGCCGGCAGCCGGTTCGCGATCTCCTGGCGGTCCCGCTCGCAGACGACGAGCAGGCGCAGGGAGCGCTCGGCCAGCCGCCGCTCGGCGAAGGCGAGCCGGCGCGCCTCGGCCAGCAGGAGCGGCGACAACCACCGGCGGTCCACCGCGGCGCGCTGGGAGAGGTTGAGCGCGAGGCTGTCGATCAGATCGACCAGGAACGGCGTACCGCCCAGGTCGTCGGCGTGGATCGCCAGGCGGACCAGTTGGAGGATGCCGAGATCGTGCGCCGGCGCCAGCTCGCGCAGCTTGCGGCCGAGGTCGGGCTGGTAGAAGAGGCCGGTCTGGAGCGGCAGGCGTTTGACGATCGCCCGCGCCACCCCTGCAACGATCGCCGTGCCGCCGGGCCTGTAGAGCTCGACGCGAAAGGGCGCGTCCGCGGGCGGCGGCGGCTGGCCTTTCGCCGGCGAATTCGCCGGCGCCGGCGTGAGCAACGTCACCGCGTGCCCGGCGGCGAGGACGTCGAGCATCTGCAGGGCCCGCATCTGGTCCCCCCGGCGGGGGGGCCAGGGGTAGCGGGAGGTGACGAGGAGGATCTTCATCCGCAAACCTGCGCGCGGCGGCGCCCCTCCCCTGCGCTCAGACGAGCTTCAGCAGATGGCCGAGCTTCTCGCGCTTGGTGCGGAGATAGTCGCGGCTCGAATCGGTGGGCGCCACCTCCAGCGGCACGCGCTCGACGATCTCGAGCCCGTAGCCGTTGAGGGCGATGTACTTGCTGGGGTTGTTGGTCATCAGACGGAGCTTGCGCACGCCGAGGTCGCGGAGGATCTGGGCGCCGATGCCGTAGTCGCGCTGGTCGGGGCGGAAGCCGAGACGCTCGTTGGCCTCCACCGTGTCGTGCCCCTGCTCCTGGAGCTCGTAGGCGCGCAGCTTGTTCAGCAGGCCGATGCCGCGCCCCTCCTGGAGCAGGTAGAGGAGCACGCCCTTGCCCTCGGCGGCGATGTGCTGGAGGGCCCGCTCGAGCTGCGGGCCGCAGTCGCAGCGGCAGGAGCCGAAGATGTCGCCGGTAAGGCACTGGCTGTGGACGCGCACCAGGGTCGGCTGCTCGGGATCGAGCTCGCCCATGACCAGGGCCACGTTCTCGTCGCCGGTCACATCCGAGCGGTAGGCATGGATGCGGAAATCGCCGTGGATCGTCGGCAGTTTGGGCGAGGCGACCTTGCGCACCAGGGTCTCGTGCTGCAAGCGGTAGCTGATGAGGTCGGCGACGGTGATCATCAGCAGCCCGTGCTCGCGGGCGACCTTGACGAGGTCGGGCACGCGGGCCATGGTGCCGTCGTCGTTCATGATCTCGCAGATCACTCCCGCCGGGGTGAGGCCGGCGAGGGCGGCGAGGTCGACCGACGCCTCGGTCTGCCCGGCGCGCTTGAGGACGCCCCCCTTGCGGGCACGCAGGGGGAAGACGTGCCCGGGGCGGAGCAGGTCCTCCGGCCGGGTGGCAGGATCGATGGCAGTGAGGATGGTGGCGGCGCGGTCGGCGGCGGAGATGCCGGTGGTCACCTTGCCGCGCGCCTCGATGGAGATGGTGAAGGCGGTGCCGAAGGTCGAGGTGTTGTCCTCGACCATCAGCGGCAGGTCGAGCGCGCGGCAGCGCTCCTCGGACATCGCGAGGCAGACGAGCCCGCGGCCGTGCTTGGCCATGAAGTTGATGGCCGCGGGCGTCACCTTCTCGGCCGCGATCGCCAGGTCGCCCTCGTTCTCGCGGTCCTCGTCGTCGACGATGATGACGATCTCACCGTGACGGAATCGTTCGATCGCCTCCTCGATGGGGGCGAAGGGAGTCTCGTTGGTCATGGTTTCGGCAGGCTTTCTCGCCGGCTGGGCGCAAGGGAAGGATGGTCCCAGGAAGTCTACGCCCCGCCCGGGACAGGGTCAACCGCGCGGACCCCGCTTGTCGGGCTTGCCCTAAAACGGGTTCCCGATATTCACGAACAGCGCGTACGGCGACTCCCCGTGCTCGCGGTTGAGCTTGAAGCCGATGCCGGCGCGGACGGGGCCGATCGGCGAGTTGTAGCGGGCTCCGATGCCGATGCCGTTCTTGAGCTCGCCGACCCGGATCGAGCGCCAGTCGGCCCAGACGTTGCCGCTGTCGAAGAAGAGCGAGCCGCCGAAGTCGCCGTAGACCGGGAAGCGGTATTCGAGATTGAGGAGGAGCAGGCCGTCGCCGCCGACCGGTACGTAGCCGCCGCCGTTGGGGTTGAGGATCAGCGTCTGCCCCCGGATGCCCAGGTCGTCCTGCGAGTAGGCACGGTTGGTGGCGTCGCCGCCGGCGAACAGGCGCTCGGCGATCGGGATGTTGCGGCTGGGGAAATCGAGCATGATGCCGCCCGAGCTGGGGATCGCCTTGTAGGGGTTGATGCTGCCGAAGCGGACGCTGCCGGCGAGCACTCCCGGGCGGCCGAGGTTGTAGTAGCCGGTTTGCTGCAGGAAGACCTTGAGGAATTCGGTGTCGGTGCGGAAGGCCGGCACCGGGAAGGCGTACTGCACCTGCGCCAGCGAGCTCCAGCCGCGGGTGGGCGAGATCGGATCGTCGCGGCGGTCCCAGAAGAAGCTCGGCACGAAGCTGGTGACCTGGTAGGGCTGGTCGAGACGCTCGATTGCGTTGGAGGCGATACCGGGATCGACGCTCGGCTCGACGATGCGGTAGTCGAAGCCGACGCTGAAGCGGCGGTTGCCGACCAGCCGCACCGCCTCGACGCGGCCGCCGTAGCGGGTCACCTCGTAGGGGCGGTCGCTCGGCGACTCCTGCTCGTAGAAGAGGGTGGTGGTGAGCGAGACCGGGTGCTGGCCGAGATAGGGCTGGTTGAAGAGGATGTGGAAGCGCTTGTCGCGCTGGCTCCAGCGCAGGTCGGTGCGCAGGCTGTAGGCGCGGCCGAAGATATTGTTGTCGGTGAACGAGAGCGAGCCGCGGACGCCGCTCTCCGAGTCCCAGCCGATGCCGTAGAGGACGCTGCGCGCCTTCCCCTCCTCGACCCGGACCAGCACGTCGCGCTCGGTCTCGTCGAGGCTGGCGGGGACGAGTTCCACCTCGACCCGCGAGAAGATGCCGAGCCGGTAGAGGTTGCGCTCGACCACGAACAGCTTGGCCTGGCTGACCGGCTCGCCGTGCTCGAGGCCGATGGCGCGGCCGATCACGTCGCCGCGGGTGCGCTCGTTGCCGCGCACGAGGATGCGGTCGACGACCTGCCGCGGTCCCTCGAGCACCTCGATCGTGAGGTCCACCAGGGTGTGATCCGGGTTCCAGTCCTGGCGGACCGAGAGCTGCGGGCGGTTGTATCCCAGCAGGGCGTACCTCCCGCGCAGATCCTCGACCGTGTTGTCGAGCAGGACGGGGTGGAACCCCTTCCCCTCCTGGAGCGGCAGGGCCTTGCGCACCGTTTTCAGGTCGAGCGCCGTGGCCCCCTCGAAATCGATCTTCACCACGCGCTCGCGCGGCCCTTCCTTGATCGGGATCACGACCCGGAGGTCCTGCCCCGTCTTCTCGACATTGGGCGGGCCGACCACGGCCTGCGCGTAGCCGCTCAGGGCGTAGAAGCGCCGCAGGTTGTCGAGGTCGACGTCGAAGTCCGACTGGACCAGCCGGCCGCTGCCGCGGCGCAGGAGGACGGGCGGCGAAGTCTTCATGATCTCGCGCAGCTTGGCTCCGGGGATCTCCTGGTTGCCCGTGAAGGCGATCTCCCGAAGGGTGTAGATCGGGCCGGCGACGATGTTGAAGGTGAGCACGAGCTTGCCGTCGGCGCGCTGCTCGCCGGTGTCGACGCGCACGTCATAGCGCCCCTGTTGCTGGAAGTAGGTCTTCAGCCGGGTCTGTGCCTGGAGGACCAGCGCCTCGTCGTAGCCCGACTCGCCGAGGAAGGGGAGCAGCCCCTCGCTGCGCAGCTTCTTCTCGTCGGCACCCTTGACGACGAGCACGATCTTGGGGCCGATCGAGATCGGATAGGTGAGCTTGACGGTGCCCTTGGCCTCGATCATCTCGCGCGGCGGGTCGACCCGGGTCTGGCCGTACTGCTGCTTGATCAGCCAGCCCTGCAACCGCTCGGCGTCCTCGTTGGCGAGGCGGCGGCTGAACGGGTCGCCGGGCTTGAGCCGGAGCTGCTTGATGAGCTGAGCCGGCTGGTAGGGATCGGTCGCGGGATCGAAGACGATGGTGCTGACGGTGGCGCGCGGGCCGCTGTTGCAGTGGTAGGTGACGACCGCCCGGCGGTGCACCGGATCGGTCTCGACGGCGACGCGAACCCGCGCCCGGAAGTAGCCGTTGCGCTCGTAGAGCGCCTCCAGCGCGCTGACCCCCTGCACCACCTTGTCCTCGGAGAGCGGCTGGGCTTCCCCCTGAGGGAGGGCCCGCTGCAGGTCGTCGCTCGACATCCCGAGCTTGCCGGTGATCCGCACTTTCGACACTTGCACGACGGCGCGGAAGACGACCACGGCGACCACCCCTCCCCCCTCCGGATCGTCGCGCGTATAGAGCTCGGTCTCGGCCGCCGTGCCGCTCGCCTGGAGGTTGCGCAGGGTGTGCCGGATCCGCTCCTCGGTGAGCGGCTCCCCGACCTCGGCCTCGATGAGGTTGGAGACGTCCTCCTCCACGGGGAGCGGCGCGTCGCTGCGGATCTCGATCGCGGTGACCAGCGGACCGGCCTCCTCGGCCGGCTGCGGCGCGATCCCGGGCGGAGCGGGGGCGGCCGTGGCGGCGACGGCGGCGGCCTCCTGGGCGGCGAGCCGCGCGCCCGCCGCCAGGGCGAGAACGAGCCAGAGCGCCGCCAGCCTCCGCCAGCCGCTCAAGGCCGGTCTCCTCGATCCCTCAGAAGCGCCGCTGCCATTGGGCGTCGACCGCATAGGAGCCGTCACCCACCCGGGTGAGCAGCAGAGTGATGTTCTTGCGGAGCTGCCACTCGACCTGCACGATGTACTGTTGGCTGGTGGTGGGCAGGGTCGAGTAGGTGACGAAGACGTCCTTGGACAGCCGCTTGCCGACGGTGACGCCGAACCCGGAAGCCGGCTGGCCGGCGATGGCGACCGGATCGATCCGCAGGCGGTCGAAGCGCAGGAGGGTGCCGACCCGCTTGGTGATCGCCGAGGCCGCCTGGCCGTAGAGGAAGCCCTGCGCCCCGAGGTTGGGCTGCTGCGGGTTGATCGGCGGCGTCGAGAGGTCGGTGCCGGTGCGGTTCTGCGGCAGCTCCTGGCCCGTCGCGAGGAGCGCCAGGATCTCCAGGTCCGCGAGGTTGGCGTTGGACGAGAAGTGGGCGTCGAGCCGCTCGGCCGTGCCGGAGAGCATGAGGGTGATCTCGAAGCTCTGCACCTCGGTCTTCGCCACCAGGTCGATCACCGGGTCGATCTTGTAGGGGTTCGAGAAGGTGAGGAGGCCACGTTCGATCTTGTACTCGTTGCCGGCGTAGGAGAGCTTGCCGTTGGGCGCCAGCTCGACGCGGCCGAAGACCACCGGCCG
>DASWQX010000191.1:0-2868 GCA_036403495.1 Thermoanaerobaculia bacterium | reverse complement strand
CCACGAATAGCCGGCCTTCTTCGTCAGCTCCGCGGATTCCCGGAACAGGGGGACCGCCTCCTGCGGCGGCCTGCCCATCCGGAGCAGCGCATCGCCCTCGTAGATCAGGGCCTGCGAGACCACCAGGCTCTGGCCGGAGCGCCGCCCCTTCCCCTCCGCCGCCTGCGCGGCATGGAGCTCGGTGTCGACGTCCGACAGGCGGCTCGCGTTCCTCGCCTCGGCGATGTCGATGCGCGGGTCCAGCCCCGCCGGTGGGGGCAGTTTGCGCAGTGAGGCGAAGGTCGCCACCGCCTCGGCGCTCCGGCCGCCAGAGATCAGGCTGTCGCCGAGTTGCAGGCCGTACTCGACGTCGTCCGGGTAGAAGGTCCAGAGCGAGCGGTAGGCCTCGCTCGCCTTGTCCCACTGCTTGCTCGCCTTGAACAGCCGCCCCTGGATCGCCAGCCGGTCCTCGCGCGACAGCGAGCCGGCGAGGGCCAGCGCCTTCTGGGCCTCGCTGACGGCGCGGGAGTCGTAGCCGAGGGCCGACCAGGCCTGCGACAGGCCGGAGTGGATCACCGCCGAGTCCGGATCGACCTCGGCGGCCTGTTGCAGGAGGCGGAGGCCGCCCGGAGGATCGAAGGCGTGCAGGGCGGTGAGCCCCTCGGCGTAGAGGCGGGAGGAGTCCGGGTTCGACGGGCGCAGCGCCTGGGCCTCGCGGACCTGTTGCGCCGACAGGCCCGCCACGCCCAGCGAGTCGCGCAGCTTCTGGCCGATGCGCGACACCAGGTCGAACAGCCCGTTCTGGGTGCCGACCTCGACCATCGAGGTCTGCGTGTCGCCGCCGGGCACCTGCACCACCCGCAGATCGACGCGGATGTTCCCCTGGATCGGCAGGAAGGAGCCGACGACCACGAGGTCGGCGCCGAGCGCGTCGTGCAGCTTCTGGAGCTCGGAGGGCCCGAGGCTGCCGGGATTGCGCAGCGCCAGCGCGCGGGTGGTCTGCGCCACCGTGTCCCCCCGGATCACCCGCATCTTGCCGCCGGCCGCCAACTCGGTGGTGAGCATCTCGGCGAACGCGCTCTCCAGCCAGCGCGAGTCGACGCTCGGCGAGAGGCTCTTGAAGTCGAGCACGGCGATCGCTTGGCGCAGGCCGGCGCCCGCGGCTCTCGGCGGGCGCGGGCGCGCCGCGGGACCCAGGTGCTGGAGGATGTGGACGATGGTCAAGAGCACCAGCAGCGCCACCACGCCGGCGCCGCTCCAGGCGAGCCCCCGCCGGAGCCGCGGCGGAATCTTCGACGGCGGCGGCGCCACAGGCGTCGCCAACGCCTCCGGCAGGGCCAGGGCCGGCGTCGAAGCCGTGGCCGGCTCCAGGAGCGTCATCTCGCGGACCATCGCGAGCGATGGGTAGGGCATCGGCGTGGGCGTTGGGTCGGTCGCCCCTGGGATAGGAGAGGGCTCCGGTCCGACGATCGGCATCTCGGTGGTCGCGGAGCGCTCGATCCGCCGCAGGTCGCCCGCGAACTGGTATCCCTGGCCGGGGACGGTGACGATGTAGCGGTTGTCGTTCGCCTTCTCCCCCAGGCACTTGCGGAGGGAGAAGACGTTCTGGGTCAGGTTGGCCTCGGTGACGAAGACGCCCGGCCAGACCCGCTCGATCAGGTCGGTCTTCTCGACCACCTCCCCCGCCCGCTCGAGCAGGGCCAGAAGGATGGTGAAGGCCTTGGGGGTGATCGCCACCGGCACACCGTCGCGCAGCAGGATCCGGCGGACGGGATCGGCGCGAAACGCGTCGAACTCGTACAGCACCCTCTCCTTTTCTTCGGGACGGGCAATCATCATGAAACGTCTGCTGGTTGTAGCCGCGGGATTCTAGCGCAACCCGGGCTATCCGCGCGATCCGCGCCAGCTCACCAACAGAGTGCGCTTGAGAGCCGAAAGAGAGACTTTCGGCAATCGCGCGGCGAGCGCGGGAAAATCGCGCGCAGGTCCGTCCAATTCCATGGGGGGCGAGAGGCGCAATCCTCCGCAATCTGCGGCTCTCCCCCCCGGACGCGATCCCTACCCCTTCCCCAGCGCCTCCAGGAACCGCTCCTTCAGCCGCGGATAGCGCTCCTCGTAATCGGCGCGGCTCCGCTCGATCACCTCGCGGGCCTCGGCGGCGCCGTAGACGCTGGTGATCTGCACCGCCTCGCTCGCCGCTCCGGGCGGTCGCTTGTAGGTGAGGAAGTAGTGCTCCAGCCGCTCGATCAGAGCCTTGGGGAGGTCGCCGATCTCAGCGCAGTGGCCGAACGCCGCGTCCCCCTTGAGCACGGCGACGATCTTGTCGTCCGCCTGATTGCGGTCGATCAGCCGCAGCCCGCCCACCGGCACCGCCTGCAGGAGGACGTCGCCGTGCGAGAAGGCGCGCTCCGAGAGCACGCAGATGTCGAGCGGATCGGCGTCCCCCTCGAGCGCCGCCGGCGCCCCGTCCCCCTCCTGCGCGGCGCCGAAGGCGGCCACCCGCGCGCCGCAGAAAGTCTGCGGGATCAGACCGTAGAGGGTCGGGCAGACGTTCGAGAACTGCTGCGGCCGGTCCACCTTGAGATGGCCGCTCGGCTTGTCGATCTCGTACTTGACGGTGTCGGTGGGGACGATCTCGATGAAGGCCGTCACCACCCGCGGAGCCTCGGCGCCGATCGCCACGCCGTGCCAGGGGTGGGCCTGGAAGAGGAGCTTCGCGAGCTCCCAGGCGCTCTCGGGATCTTGATGGTCCATGGCGGGAAGCCTATCGCGAGTTTGCGGGATCACCTTGACGGGGGCGTTGGGCCCTCATCACCCCGGCCCTCTTCTCCCAGCCCTCCACCCACCCCTGCCGGGGAGAAGAGGGAGTGGTTAGTCTAAAAACCAAAG
>DASWQX010000190.1:0-2632 GCA_036403495.1 Thermoanaerobaculia bacterium | reverse complement strand
CAGGTAAAGGTTGCTGAGGCTTGAGAGCCGGAAGAGAGCTAGTGGAAACTCTCGCAGAGTTCCGAGGAGCGAGGCTTCGAGGTCGAAGAGTCGGGCCTTCAGGTAGGGATCGCCCGTCCCGCGCTGAAGGCAAGTGTACGCCTCTCCGAAAGCCAGTTGAGCTGACCGCAGCCGGTCCGCGGCGCGGAGGGCGTTCGCGAGCTCTCCCCGAGCGCGAGCCTGGAGATCGGCGACTCTCTTGGAGGGGATTTTGCCGCCGAGCCCTCGCGACACTTCGACCGCCACCTCTGCGAGGCGGATCATCTCGTCTGGACTGTCGAAGCGGATCGACCAGCTTTGAGCTAGAAAAGCTTCGAAGATACCGAGACCCGCCAGAGGTATGTTCTTCCGCAGCAGTGCCGCGGCGCCTTCTCCGGAGGCCAACAACGTCCGTGCCCGTCGATAACGGCTGAACTCTCTGCGGGAAAGCTTTGCCAAGGCTTGAGCCTGAAGAGGAACGTCCAAAGAGATCTCGGGCTCAACTTTCGAGTCGATCCGTTGTCCATCGTCCGCCGCCCCATCGCGGGGGAGGGGCGCTGAGATTTCCCTAGCGTTCTTGCCCATGGTGTCCGTGGTCACCCTCTCTTGCGCAGCCTCATCGATGGGCCGGCATTTTCGCACGGATTGGCGAATTTGTCTGCGCTCTTCTGGTGGAAGAACCGGGCGGTGGAGGCTGGCCAACCGCCCGGGGTGTTCAGCCATCAAGGCCCTTAGCCATTGGGGTCGATGCCATGGCCTTGGTCGCCCGGACTGGAGGACATCGTCGTGCCTCCCGTAGAGCCGCTGCCGTTCGGATCGATGCCCAGCCCAGCCTTCCCCCCGTTCGGATCGATGCCCAACCCTTGCTTCTCCCCCAGCCCCCCCACCCCCAGGCTGACCATCCCACGCTGCCAGGCCCCCGCCAGCCAACTCCAGAGATCCACGGATGCGCGGTGGTGGGGGGACTGGGCCAGGGCCGGCCCGGGCAGCATCAGCAGAGCCGCCAGAAGTCCCGCCGCGGTGACGTGAGAAAGCTTGCGTCGATTCATGTCCTCTCCTCTTCCGCGGATCGGAATCCGGACCACCTCGGCCCGGCAGCCCGCGGGCGGCATTCAGATGTGCCGAGACCCACAGTCTGCCAGGAGCCGCGGGATTCTCGGGGACGGGGAGGGGACCTTGACGCCACCCTCTCGTCTAGACATGTGCCGCCCGGCCTCCCGGCGGAGACAGACCCACCCCGCCGGAAGGGGCCTCCCGGAAGCTGGACCGCCTGTCAGCGTCGCTAGAGGAAATTTGTAGCCCTAGTCCGCACCTGTTCGGCGGCCCGAGGTGTCGTGAATCCGTAACGCCAAAGATTCTGAAGCTTGCGCCTAGACGCTCGTGCCAGGGACCACGTATATTGATTTGAAATGTGCGGATTCGAGTTGATTCAAGTCGCAAGGACTCGAATCAACCATCCCTGAGAGAGCCGGTCCCTAGGACCAAGGAGGCGCTGTGACGGAGCATGCCGATCAGGAGCAACAGTCTCGTGCGTTTCTCGCGCATCTGGAGCCGAAGGATAGCAAGATCCTTCTTCACGTTTTGGACTGTGCCTCGTGCCAGGGGCTCGCGCGGAATCTTCTGCGGCGGCCCCGGGAGAGCTTCGAGGTGGAGCTTCCCCGGGCGAGAACGGGGGCCTCGATGGAGCGCCGCGCCGCGGGTATCCGGCCCGCTGGTACCTGGTCCGCTGGTACCGGTCAAGAACCGGGCGCCGAATCGTTGCGGCGGCTGGAGCGGGTGCTCGCGGCCTCTCCCTCGGGCCAGTTCGAGCTCCTGCGGCAAGCGGAGCTCCGGGACCTGGACCTCGCGGACATCCTTCTGGCGGAGGCCGAGGCGGCCCAGCCCCACGACCTCGAGCTCTCCGAGGAGATGGCGCGGCTCGCCTTCGCGGTCGCCGAGCCCATGGTGGAGGACCGCTGGGTGGCGCGGGCCAATGACGTGAAGGCCCGCGCCTGCGTGCTCGTCGGCAACGTCCGCCGGATGGAGCGCGACACCGAAGGCGCCGACGAGATGTTCAGCAAGGCGGTCTTTCATCTCACTGGGCCCCCCAACTGCCGGCAGCGCGCCTTCTATTGCCGGAATCTGGCCCTGCTGCGGGAGGATCAGGGGCAGGTCGATGAGGCGGTGGGCCTGCTCTGGCGGGCGGCGATGATCGACCGCGAGAACGGCGATCTGCGGGAGGAGGGTCGCAGCCTCGCGCGGATCGGCTTCCTCTTTCTGGAAGAGGAACAGATCGAGCGGGCCGTGCCGCCGTTGACGCAGGCCTCCCGGACCCTTCAACTGCCGGCGGACGCGGATTTTTACGCGCGCTGCGTACTGGCCCTGGCCTATTGCCACGCCTCGCTCGGCGACAGGGAGACGAGCCAGCGGTTCCTGCTGGCGGCGCGCTCGCTCGTCCCAGGCCTTCCGGCGGGGGAGTCGAAAGCCCGCGCCCTCTGGTTCGAGGGCAAAGCGATGGCGCTCGCCGGAGCTCTGGAGGACGCCGCCGGACTGCTCGACGAGGCCCGCCGGCATTGCCTGGAAGCCGGCGACCTCCATGTCGCAGTACGGATCTCCATGGACCTGGTGCGCGTGC
>DASWQX010000189.1:0-4708 GCA_036403495.1 Thermoanaerobaculia bacterium | reverse complement strand
GTTCGACCTGGCGCGCGGGCCGCTGCTGCGCATGGCCCTGGTCCGTCTGGCCGCGCGCGAGCACCTCTACCTGCTGACCATCCATCATCTGGTGACCGACTGGATCACCTTCCAGATCTTCACCGCCGAGCTGATGGCGGTCTATGGCGCGCTGCGCGCCGGGCGGCCGTCGCCGCTCCCCCCTCTGCCGGTGCAATATCCCGATTACGTGCTCTGGGAGCGCGAGTGGCTGCAAGGAGAGGTGCTGGCGGCGGAGGCCGAGTTCTGGCGCCGCGAGCTGGCGGGCTTTCCGCTCGTCCTCGACTTCCCCGGCGACCGGCCGCGGCCCGCCGTGCAGAGCCAGCGCGGCGGGCTCTACCGGGTGCGCGCGGGAGCGGAGAGGAGCGAACGGCTGCGCGCGCTCGCCCGGCGCGAGGGGGGGACGACCTTCATGGCCGTGCTGGCGGTGCTCTACGCCCTGCTCTGGCGCTTCACCGGCCAGGAGAAGCTGGTGATCGGCTCCAACAGCGCCAACCGCGTCCGCTCGGAGCTTTTCCCCGTCCCCGGCTTCTTTCTCACCCAGGTCCCCTTCGCCACCGACCTGGCGGGCGACCCGACCTTCCTGGAGCTGTTCGCGCGCAGCCGCCGCACGGCGCTGGCCGCTTACGCTCACCAGAGCTTCCCGTTCAGCAAGCTGATCGAGGCTCTGGGGGTGGCGCCGGACGCCGGCCGCAATCCGGTCATCCAGGCGCTGCTGCTGATCCTGGAGGGGAGCAGCGGCGCGAGCTCGGGCGACCTCGGGTCGCGGCCGGTCGAGATCTACGACGGCAACTCCCGCTGGGATCTGATGTTCGGCCTCTACGACCTCCACGACGAGGGGTTGGGCGGCCCTTTGGAGTACAACACGGACATCTTCGACGCCGCCACCATCGGCCGCCTGCTCGAGCTCTTCTACGGGCTGCTCGACGCGGTGACGGAGAACCCCGGGGTGCGGCTCTCTCAGCTCCCAGTCCTTGACGGCTCGGCTCGGCTCCAGGCGGTCGCCGAGTGCGAGGAGACCGCGGAAGTCGCGGCGCGGGCGGCAAGGCTGGCTCCCGCCCTGAGCCGCCTCGGCGCCAGTCCCGGCGTCAAGGTCGGCCTGCTGCTCGGCGACGGCCCGGAGCGGACGGCTCTGGCCGCGGCCGTGCGCCGGCTCGGAGGCGCGGCCATCCTCCTCGACCCGGACGCGCCCGCCGACCGCCTGAACGTGCTGCTGGCCGATGCCGGGTTGACCGTCGTGATCCACCAGGCACCACCGCCGCCGGGGCTCGCCATCGGCGCCGTGCGGGTGCCGCTGTCGCGGCTGCAATCCATGATCGAGCCGAGGGAGGAGCCGGTTTGAGCCATACCGACCCGATCAGCGACCGCATCGCGTCGCTCACTCCGGGACAGCGGGAGCTGTTCGAGAAGCTGCGCGAGAAGCAGCGCAAGGCCGCCCGCACCCACCAGCCGCCGCCGGTCCGCCGGGTCACCGGTCCGAGTGGGGCGGGGGACTGGCCCCTCTCCCTCGACCAGGAGCGCTTCTGGTTCATGGAGCAGCTCGCGCCGGACCGGGCGGGGCTCAACATCGGAGCGGCCAGCCGCATGCTCGGCCCCCTCTCCGTGCCGGTGGTGGCGGCGGCGCTCGACGAGATCGTCCGCCGCCACGCCGCCTGGCGCACCACCTTTCCGGTGCTCGCGGGCGGCCCCGTGCAGAGGGTCGCGCCGGCGCGGCGGCAGCTCCTCGCCGTCGTCGACCTCTCGGCCCTGCCGGCGGCGCGGCGGGAGGCCGAGGCGCTGCGCCGGGTGGACGAGGACGTGGCCACCCCCTTCGACCTCGCCGCCGGGCCGCTGGTGCGGGCGAGCCTGTTTCAACTGGGCGCGGACGACCGCGTCTGCCTGCTGACGGTCCATCACCTGGTCGTCGACTTCCTCTCCTTCCAGATCGTCTGGGCCGAGATGGCCGCGCTCTGCGCCGCCTTCGCGGCGGGCCGTCCTCCCGCGCTGCCGGCGCCCCCGGTGCACTATCCGGACTTCGCCGTCTGGCAGCGCGAGTGGCTCCAGGGCGAGGTGCTGGCGGATCTGGAAGCCTGGTGGCGGGAGGCGCTGTCAGGGTTCCCCCTCGCCCTGGAGCTCCCCACCGACCGGCCACGCCCGGCGGTGATGCGGATGCGGGGAGGCCGGTGCCTGCCGCACCTCTCCCCCGGCCTGTCCGAGGCGCTGCGCGCCCTGGCGCGCGGTGAGGGAGCGACCCTGTTCATGGCGGTGCTCGCCGCGGTGGCGGCCCTGCTCCATCGCCTCTCCGGCCAGGAGAAGCTGATCCTCGGCGCCAACAACGCCAATCGCAACCGGCCCGAGATCGAGGCTGTGCTGGGGACCTTCCTGACCCAGGTCCCTTTCCCCATCGACCTCACGGGCGATCCCACCTTCCGGGAGCTGCTGGCGAGGACCCGCCGGTCGGCCCTCGGCGCCTACGCGCACCAGGACCTGCCGTTCGGCAAGCTGGTGGAGGCGATCCAGCCCGAGCGCGACACCAGCCGTCCGCCGCTGGTCCAGGCGCTGGTCCAGGTGCTCGACACCCAGACCGCGACCGCGGCCGTCCTCCCGGAGGTGACCTTCGAGGCGGTGGAGGCTTACGACGGCAACGCCCGCTACGACCTGATGCTGTCGCTCTTCGAGGGCCCCGGTGGGCTGGCCGGCTCGCTGGAGTACGACTCCGACCTGTTCGATCCGGCCACGGCCCAACGGCTGTGCGCGCTGCTCGAGCTCCAGATCGCGGCGGCGACCGCCGATCCGTCGCTCCCTCTCTCGGCCCTGCCGGTGCTCACCCCGGCGGCGCGCCACCTGGCCCTCGCCGAGTGGAACGACACGGCGCGGCCGCTCCCCAGCTGGACGGTGCCGGAGCGCCTCGCCGCGCAGGTCGCGCGGACTCCCGAGGCCCTCGCCGTCATCACTACCGGCGAGGCGCTCACCTACGCCGAGCTGGATCGCCGGGCAGGCGAGCTGGCGGCGCGCCTCCGTGCCCTGGGCGTGCGGGCCGAATCGCGGGTGGCTCTGCTGCTCGGCCGCACGGTCGACGTGCCGGTGGCCCTGCTCGCGGTCTGGAAAGCCGGCGGCGCCGCCCTGCCGCTCGACCCCGCCTCGCCTCCCGAGCGTCTGGCGGCGCTGCTGGCGGACGCCGAGCCTGCGGTCGTGATCCACCATGGCCCGCTGTCCGTGGAGCTGCCGGCCGGTCCCCAGGGCCTGGACCTGGAGGGTTTTTCGCCCGGCCGGGAGGACGGCGCGGAGCTCGCTTGCCCCCGTCCCGAGCACCTCGCCTACATGATCTATACCTCGGGGACGACCGGCCTGCCGAAGGCGGTGATGGTCGAGCACGGCAGCCTGGCCGCGGTGCTCGACGCCTTCCTCGGCCGCTTCCCCATGGTCCAGGACGACCGCATGCCGCACCTGTCGCCCTTCTCGTTCGACATCTCGATCCTCGATCTGTTCGCGCCGCTGCTCGCCGGCGCCTCCTGCGAGATCCTCAGCCAGGACGAGGTGCTGGAGCCCGCGGCGCTTCTCGCCGCCGTCGAGCGTGCCACCTTCCTCAGCGCCGTCCCCAGCCTGATGCGCCAGATCGCCGCCGCCGCGCAGGCCGCCGGGCCGGAGCGCTTCGCCGGACTGCGGAGCCTGTTCTCCGGCGGCGAAGTCGTTTCCGCCGACCTGCAGGCCGCGATCTCAGCGGCCTTTCCGGCGGCAGAGGTGGCCGTTCTCTACGGTCCCACCGAGGCGACGATCACCTGCACGTATCACCCCGTTCCGCGGCACGGGCGGCTGGAGGGAGCCCTGATCGGCCGGCCGTTCGCCAACGCCTGGACGCGGGTGATCGACCGCTGGGGGGATGCCCCCATCGGCGTGCCGGGAGAGCTCTGGGTCGGCGGCCCGGGGGTGGCGCGCGGCTACTTCCGGCGCGAGGAGCTGACCGCCGAGCGCTTCGTCGTGCGGGACGGGGAGCGCTGGTACCGGACCGGCGATCTGGTGCGCCAGCGGGCCGACGGCACGCTGGAGTTCCTCGGCCGTACCGACCTCCAGGTCAAGATCCGCGGCTTCCGCGTCGAGCCGGGGGAGATCGAGGCCCAGCTCGCCGCCATCCCCGGGGTGCGGGAGGCGGCGGTGATCGCGCTCGCCGGTCCGCAGGGGGAGAAGCGCCTGGTCGCCTACTGCGTGCCGGAAGGCGAGGAGGGCGCGCTCTCGCCCGCGGCCCTGCGGGAGACCCTGGCGGTCCGCTTCCCCGCCTACATGGTGCCCTCCGCCTTCGTGATCCTCGACGCGCTGCCGCTGACCGCGCACGGCAAGCTCGACCGCCGGAGCCTGCCGGCGCCCGAGCTCGTCCAGGAAGCGGCGGGGCTGGCGCCGCGGACGCCCACCGAGGAGCTGATCGCGGGGATCTGGAGCGAGGTCCTGGGCGTGCGCGAGGTGCCCCGGGACGCCAACTTCTTCGCGCTGGGCGGACACTCGCTGCTCGCCACCCAGGTGGTGAGCCGGCTGCGGGCCGCCACCGGCGCGGAGGTGACGCTGCGCGAGATGTTCGAGTCGCCGACCGTGTCGTCGCTCGCCGCCGCCGTCGCGGCCGCGCTCTCGGCGGGCGCCTCCTCCGCCGCGGCGCCGCCGATCCGGCCGGTGCCCCGGGAGGGCGACCTGCCCCTCTCCTTCGCTCAGGAGCGCCTCTGGT
>DASWQX010000188.1:0-2400 GCA_036403495.1 Thermoanaerobaculia bacterium | reverse complement strand
CGCAGGGCGGCGAACGGCAGGTTCCCCAGCACGCCGTCGGCCACCACGTAGACCGGCGGCCCGGGCTCCGGCAGCGCGCCGGCCGGCAGGAGGATCTCGCCCAGCCGGGTGGCGAGAGAGGCGTCGTCCGGATGGCCGAGGAAACGGTCCGCGAGCTCCCGGATCTCGGCCGTCGGCGCCGCCAGCTTCCGAGCCCCAAGCCGCCGTCCCCTGACGGTGATCAGCCACATTTCGTCTCCGGCTTCGAAATAGAGCAGACCGTTGCGGTCCCGCAAGGCACTCAGAACGCGATCGATCGGTTGCAGGGCCGCCACCGGCGACTCGTTCATCGCGGGAAGCAGCGACTCCAGGCCCGCCATGCGCTCGCTCGAAGCGTCCGGCGACCACGCCTTGCCGGCGGGCGTCGATTCGGAGGGGGCGGAGGTAGTGTGCAGGAACGCGTCGAGGAAGGTCCTCGCCAGCGCCCGCTCCGCCGTGGCGAGGCTCGCCTCGGCGCGGCCCGACCGGGCCTGCAGGCGGAACAGCGCTTCGAAAGGCTGCCGCTCCTCTTCCAGAAGCCAGGCCTTGAGCTCGTCGAGGGCCAGGCCCCGGCGTATCTCCTCGAGAACGGCGATCGATCGCTCGTAAGCCGCTTCCGCGGCGCCGAGATCGCCCCGGGCCTCCGCGACCCGCCCTTCCTGATAGGCGATCTTCCAACCCCACTCGGAGTCGAGATCCGCGCGCGGGACCGGCGCGAGATCCGCCGCGGCCGCGGCCAGATGTCCACGGGCCTGGTCCACCCAGGAGCGGTAGTAGAACAGGGAGGGGGGCGGCTTCTCGCCGGGCTCCAGATGCTCCCACGCCTGCCGCAGGTAGAGGGCCGCCCGCTCGGCGTCGTCGCCTTCGAGGCTGACCTCGGTCAGATCCATGAAGAGTCCGCGGGAGAATTCGGCGTCGTTGCCGGAGCCCAGGCTCAGCGCCTGCTCGAAATCGTGCCGGGCGAGCCCCAAGCGGTGCTCGGCCGCCAGGACGGTGCCGCGGTTATTGAGAAAATGGGCCCGTTCGCCGCGCTCCCGCTCCGGGATCAGCCCGTCGGCCATCTCCAGCGCCTGCCGCGCGCCGGCGAGGTCTCCGACCTCGAACAGCGAGGTATAGAGGGCCTGAGCGGCGCGCGCCTCCCGCTTGGGGTCTCCCGCCCTGGCGGCCTCCTGGACGGCCTCGCTCGCGATCAGAAAGGTCTGCCGGTTGCTGGAGTGTCCCCACGATAGGAAGAAAAGCCGGTAGAGGACGTCGGAGGCGCGGCCGTGATCCCCCGCAGCGCGGCAGACGGCCAGATCGCGGCGATAAGCCCGCTCCGCCGCCGCGGCCTCTCCGCGCTGCTGATCGATGGTCCCCACGACCGCCCACACGCCGGGAGCGACCTTGCCGGCCTTCTCCAGGCGGTCCGCCCAGGCCAGCGCCTCCGGCTGCTGTCCCAGGGAGTAGTGAGCGCGGACCACCGCCGCTCCCGCCCGCGGATCCCCGCTCGCCGCGAACACGGCCGCGCACTGTCCGGCCGCCGCCCGATATTTCTGCGCCGAAACCAGATCGAGACAGCCCTGGACACCGCTCTGCCGGCCGCCCGAGAGGAGAGCGGTGAGCCCCAGGGCACAGCACAGAGCGCGACGCCGGAACATTATCCTCATCATGGCACAGGCGGGAACCCGGGAGGGCAGGGAGAAAGGTGCCACAGATGGTGCTTGACTCCGTGCCATGGTGGTCCGTGTCCGCAGGCTCGACCGGCACCCGTAAGACGTGGGACCGCTCGGGCGGCCTGAAGGGCCGAGATTATTTAGCCCAGGGCAACGCCCTGGGTTACGAACGGCTTGCGTGCCGAGCGGCCTGAAGGGCCGCGATAACGGCGGCGCGAATTCGGGGCTCTGGTTATCGCACCCCTTCAGGGCGCAGGTGGGTGGGCTGGCGACATACCCAGGGCGTTGCCCTGGGCTAAATAATCCCGGGCTTTCAGCCCGGCCTCTCCGATTGGCGACCAGCGTGGCTGTATCACGTTGGAGGTCCAACGGGCCGTTGAGCCTTGGGTCGTGGGCGGACTGGATCGTCCGCTCTGCCGGAACCGTCCTGGCGAAGTCCCTGGCACCTATTTTCGGGGAGTCGTGCTTTTGCTTCGAAATCTCGTGCTTCGAGATCTCCTCGCGCACGGCCGGGGTCAGGGCGCACGGCATACGACTATTAGTCCCTTACCAGAGGGATCTTAGCCAAACTGGTAACGATTTTACGTCACTTTTTACGTCATTACCTCTTTGGCGAGAGCGGGTACCAGAAAGAGGCGTCTGAGTTTCAACGCTGCACAGATGACCCTCTGACCGAGTCGCGTGACGTAGTACTTGTAGGTACAGCCGATCTTCTTGACCAGACCATGGG
>DASWQX010000187.1:0-7241 GCA_036403495.1 Thermoanaerobaculia bacterium | reverse complement strand
GGCACCGGCTGCACCGCCACCGCCCAGTGCAAGAACGGCAGCACCGTCTCCTGCACCGGCTCCGCGCCCGGGAATTGCTTCGCGCTCACGAACTGCTACGCTGATTGCGGCGGTCCCCTGGTCTGGTGCCCGAACCACCCGAGCTGCCCGGTCTGATCCCGATCTGACGTCGATCCGGCCTCCTCCCTTCCCTCCCCGCGCGAGTGCGGGAGGGAAGGCTGAAACCTTCGGCGCCCGATGTCGTTAAGATGACGTCGTGCCCAACCCTGGAGGAGCCCTGTCGATGCGTTCCATTCTCTCCCTTTCCGGTCGCCGCCGGACCGCGGCGGCCATCGTCGCCGCTGTCGCCGTCCTGCTGCTGGCGGCTCCCCATGCCCTGCGCGCCGCCAAGCGGCCGATCGCCGAGACCGACCTCTTCAAGTTCGTCTGGACCGCCGATCCGCGGATCTCGCCGGACGGCAAGCAGGTCGTCTACGTGCGGGTCACCGTCAACGAGAAGCGGGACGGCTACGACACCGCGCTCTGGATCGCGCCGGCGGACGGCAGCGAGCCGCCGCGGCCGTTCACCAGCGGCCCCGCCGACTCCACGCCGCGCTGGTCGCCGGACGGCTCACGCCTCGCCTTCGTCCGCTCGGTCAAAAAGGACGGCCATGGCCAGCCGCCGCAGATCTTCCTCCTCTCGACCCGGGGGGGCGAGGCGGTCGCCCTGACCGATCTGCCGCAGGGGGCCGGCGAGCCGCTCTGGTCGCCGGACAGCAAGACGATCGCCTTCGCGAGCGGGATGAACGAGAAGGACATCCGGAAGTGGCGGGCGAAGGCGAAGCCGCCAGAATCCTCGAAGCCGGCCGACAAGAAGGGGGAGGAGAAGAAGGGCGACGACAAGAAGGCGGAGGAGGAGCACGAGAGCGACGTCCGGGTGATCGCCAAGGCGACCTACCGCGTCAACGGCGCCGGCTATGAGGATCCGACCCGTCCCCCTCACGTCTGGGCCGTGGCGGCGCCGGCGGCCGGCTTCACCAGCCCGCCGGAGCCGCGGCCGCTCACCTCGGGAGAGTTCGAGGAAGGGGCCGCCTTCTGGTCGCCGGACGGCTCGCACCTCTACTACGGCTCGCAGCACAACCGGGAGCCCTACTACGCGCAGCCGCACGTCGACCTCTACTCCATTCCGGCCGAAGGGGGCGAGGTCCGCAAGATCTTCGGCTTCGACGGCGCGATCGGAGATGGCGCTCTCTCGCCCGATGGCCGCAGGTTCGGCTTCGAGGCGGTCGCCAACATGCAGCCGGAGCGCTCCTACAATCAGCCCGACCTCTTCGTGACCGATCTCGCGCCGGACGTGAAGGCGCGGAACCTGACGGCCGGTTACGACGCTGATGTCCTTTCGGGGCTGGGCTCCGATCAGCACCCGCCTCGCGGCGGCGGTCCGCAGCCGATCGTCTGGAGCCGGGACGGCCGCTCCATGATCGCCGTCGTCGCCGAGCGCGGCCGGGCCAACCTGGAGCGCTTCGACGCCGAGACGGGCGTCGTCACGCCCGTCACCCAGGGCGACCAGGAGGTGGTCTCCTACTCGGCCACCCCGGACGGCTCGCGCCTGGCCCTGGTGATCTCGACCCCGACAGTGCTCGGCGACCTCTACGTGCTCGACGCCGCCACGGGTAAGCTGACTCCGGTCGCCCGTCCTAACGAGGAGCTCTTCTCGCAGCTCGAGCTCACCGCTCCCGAGGAGATCGCCTACAAGAGCTTCGACGGCCGCGAGATCCATGCCTTCGTGCAGAAGCCGCCCAACTTCGAGGCGGGCAAGAAGTACCCGCTGATCCTCAACATCCACGGCGGCCCGCACACGGCCTACGGCTTCACCTTCTTCCACGAGATGCAGTGGATGGCGGCCAAGGGGTACGTAGTGCTCTATCCAAACCCGCGCGGCAGCTCGACCTACGGCCAGGAGTTCGGCAACGTCATCCAGTTCAACTTCCCTGGCGACGACGCCAAGGAC
This sequence comes from Thermoanaerobaculia bacterium, assembly GCA_036403495.1. Taxonomy (GTDB): domain Bacteria; phylum Acidobacteriota; class Thermoanaerobaculia; order Multivoradales; family UBA5704; genus DATARR01. The sequence goes on along the minus strand of DASWQX010000187.1, from coordinate 5,251 downwards.
CTGCTCGCCGGCGTCGACGAGATGGTGAAGCGGGGCGTCGCCGATCCCAAGCGGCTGGGGGTGACCGGCGGCAGCGGCGGCGGCATCCTCACCAACTGGATCGTCACGCAGGACCACCGCTTCGCGGCGGCGGCGGCCCAGCGCTCGATCTCCGACTGGTCGAGCTGGTGGTACACGGCCGACTTCACCATCTTCCAGGCGTCCTGGTTCCACGGCGCCCCCTGGGAGGATCCGAAGGACTATGCCCGCCGTTCGCCGATCACCTACGTGAACCAGGTCACGACGCCGCTGATGCTGATCGAGGGCGAGGCCGACTACCGCACGCCCCCCACCGCCGGCGGCGAGCAGATGTTCCGCGCCCTGAAGTACCTGCACAAGCCGGTCGTCATGGTGCGCTTCCCGGGCGAGAGCCACGAGCTGTCGCGCTCCGGCCAGCCCTGGCACCGCGTCGAGCGCCTGCGCCACATCGTGGCCTGGATGGACAAGTACCTCCAGGGGAAGCCGACCGACGCCTACGACGTGCCGTGAAGCATCAGACCGCGGTTCCCGCTCCGGAGCCGCGGCGATCTTTGCTATATTATTTGGATCACTACTGTTTCGATCGCGGATTTCGTTTGCGTCCACCGGAAAAAAGGCCGCCGTTGTTCAAATCCCTGCGCCGCCGATTCGTTCGCAAGAGGCGTGACGGAGCTTCCCGCCGGCCGGAGACCGAGCGTTCGCTTCTCCAGGCCCTCCAGGAGAGCCAGGCGCGGAACGAGCGGCTGTTCGAGTCCAACATCGTCGGCATCTTCTACGCCGACGAGCGGGCGCGGATCACCGGCGCCAACGACGCTTTCCTGTCGATGGTCGGGCACGGCCGGGAGGCGCTGGCGCGCGGGACCTTGAGCTGGATCGAGCTGACCCCTCCGGGCTGGGAGGAGATCGACCAGCGGGCGATGGTCGAGCTGATGGCGACCGGCGCCTGCGCCCCCTACGAGAAGGAGTTCCGCCGCGCCGACGGCAGCCGGGTGCCGGTGCTGGTGGGCACCGCGCTGCTGCCGGGATCGGACGCCTCGGTCGGCTTCGTGCTCGACCTCGCCCGGCGCAAGCGGGCCGAGGGGCGCGCGGCGCTGCTCGCCGAGGCCGGCAGCGCGCTCTCCGAGTCGCTCGACTACGCGGAGACCCTGCAGAGCCTGCTGCACCTCACCGTCCCCCGCCTCGCCGACTACGGCCTGATCTTCGAGCTGCACGAGGGGCCGGTGCTGCGCCAGGTGGCCCTGCTCCACGTCGACCCGGACCACGCCGGGGTGATGCGGCGGATGGGCGAGATCTTCGAGACCCTCCCCAGGAACCCGCAGAGCCTGCTCTGGCGGGCCGTCGACAGCGGCGAGAGCCAGCTCGCGCCGGGCGTGACCCTCCAGAGGGCGCAGGCGCTCGACCAGCCTGCCGAGATGCTCGACGCGTTCGTCCGCCTGGCCCCGCGGTCGTTCATCACGGTGCCGCTGGTCGCCCGCGGCGAGAGCCTCGGCGTGATGCTCCTCGCCACCTCCGACGCCTCCGGACGGAGCTTCGGGCGGGACGACCTCGAGCTCGCCGAGGGGCTCGCGTCGCGCGCCTCGCTCGCCATCGACAACGCCCGCCTGTACGGCCGGGCCGAGGCCGCCAGCAAGGCCAAGGACCACTTCCTGGCCGCCCTCAGCCACGAGCTGCGCACGCCGCTGACTCCCGTGCTGATGCGGGTGGCGGCGCTCGCCCGCTCGCCCGACCTCCCCGAGCCGCTGCGCACCGACCTGCGGATGGTCCAGCGCAACGTCGAGCTGGAGGCGAAGCTGATCGACGATCTCCTCGACCTCACCCGCGTCTCCCGCGGCAAGCTCACGCTTCACCTGGAGTCGACCGACGTCCACGCGCTGCTCGAGCACGCGGTGGCGATCTGCTGCGAGGGGGTGGAGGGGGGCACGCCCTTGATCGACCTCGAGCCCGGCGCGGCCGAACGGCACGTCTGGGCCGACGCGGCCCGCTTGCAGCAGGTGTTCTGGAACCTGCTCAAGAACGCCGTGAAGTTCACCCCCGCCGGCGGCACCATCCGGGTCGTGACGCGCACCCCGGAGCCTGGGCGGATCGAGATCTCGGTGATCGATCCCGGCATCGGCATCGCGGCGGAGGACCTGCCGCGGCTGTTCAACGCCTTCGAGCAGGGGAACCCGGAGATCACCCGCAGCTTTGGCGGCCTGGGGCTCGGCCTGGCGATCTCCAAGGCGCTGGTCGACCAGCACGGTGGCACCCTCACCGGCGTGAGCCCGGGGCGGGGGAAGGGGGCCTGCTTCACTGTCGGCCTCGCCACCGTGGCGCCGCCCGCCGCTGCCGAGCCGGAGGGGATCGCTGCCGGGCCGGCCGAGGCGCCGGCGCTCCGCCTCCTGCTGGTGGAGGACAACGAGCCGACGCTGGAGGTGATGACCGCGCTGCTCGAGCTGGCCGGCCACGACGTGCGGCCGGCGGCGGACCTGCGCACCGCCCGCCAGCTCGCCGAGAGCCACGAGTTCGACCTCGTGGTGAGCGACCTCGGGCTCCCCGACGGCAGCGGCTTCGACCTGATGGCCGAGCTGCGCGACCGCTACGGCCTGCAGGGGATCGCCGTCAGCGGTTTCGGTATGGAGGAGGATCTCCGCCGCAGCCACGAGGCGGGCTTCCGCGAGCACCTGGTCAAGCCGGTGGACATCGACAAGCTCAAGGCCGCCATCGCCCGCGCCGCCACGGCCCTGCAGGAAGCGCGGCAGGAAGTATCATGAGGCGCGGGCCGATCCGCAGGAATGTCTCCGCCCGGAGGTTCCACGTCCCATGAGAGCCGCACGCGCTTTCCTCGCCCTTCTCCTGTTCGCCACCGCCGCGGCTACCGCCGCCGCGCCGGCTCCGGCCTCTTACAAGAAGGATCTCGGACCCTATCTGGTCGTCTCCGAGCTGCTGAGCTGGCAGGACACGGCCCGCGACCGTCCGGTGCCGGTGAAGATCTACTCCCCGGCCACCGGCAAAGGACCGTTCCCGGTGATCGTCTTCTCGCACGGCCTGGGCGGCTCGCGCGAGGGGTACGAATACCTCGGCCGGCAGTGGGCGAGCCAGGGCTACGTCGCCGTCCACGTCGAGCATCTGGGCAGCGACACCGCCGCCTTCAAGAAAGGGGGGCGCATCCTCAAGGAGCTGCGGGAGGCGGCCGCCGATCCGGCCAACGCCCTGGCGCGCCCGCTCGACGTGCGCTTCGTCCTCGATCAACTGGAGAAGGTGAACCGCGGCGGCTCGCCGCTCGCCCACCGGCTCGACCTCGACCGGATCGGCATGGCGGGCCACTCCTTCGGCGCCTGGACCACCCTCGCCGTCGCCGGCCAGGCGATCGGCCGCCTGGGCTCGTCCGCCGATCCGCGCATCAAGGCGGCGATCGCGATGAGCGCGCCGGCGCCGCGGCGGCGGGAGAGCCTCGACCGTGCCTACGCCGGGATCCACATTCCTATCCTCCACATGACCGGCACCCGCGACGACAGCCCGCTCGGCGAGACCTCGGCGGCCGAACGGCGCCTCGCGTACGATCACATCCAGGGCGCCGACCAGTACCTCGTCACCTTCCAGGGGGGCGACCACATGATCTTCTCCGGCCGCCTCCTCGGCGACCGCGGCGACCGCGAGAAGGACCCGCTCTTCCACAGCCTCATCCTCCAGAGCACCACCGCCTTCTGGGACGCCTACCTCAAGGGGGACACGGCGGCGAAGGCCTGGCTCGCGCAAGGTGGCTATGCGGCGGTTCTGGGGGTGGACGGCAAGCTGGAGGAGAAGATTTCATCACCGACCCCCGAGAGAAAGACGGGTCGGGTCCACGGCGGCCTGCCTTGAAGATCAGCCCTCTGGCCGGCCTGCCCGCTCCCCCCTCGGCGCTGCTGGACGTTCCCCGGCTCGTCAGCGCCTACTACGCCGAGAAGCCCGATCCCGCGATCCCCGAACAGCGGGTCGCTTTCGGCACCTCGGGGCACCGGGGATCGGCGTTCCTCAAGACCTTCAACGAAGGGCACGTCCTCGCCATCGCCGAGGCGATCTGCCGGTACCGCGCGCTGCGGGGGATCGACGGTCCGCTGTTCCTCGGCGTCGACACCCACGCGCTGTCGGCGCCGGCGTGCGCCAGCGCGCTCGAAGTGCTGGCCGCCCACGGCGTCGACGTCAGGCTGGCGGAGGACGACGAGCCCACGCCGACGCCCGTGATCTCGCACGCCATCCTCACCCACAATCGCGGGCGGACCCAGGGCTTTGCCGACGGCATCGTCGTCACGCCGTCGCACAACCCTCCCGAGGATGGCGGGTTCAAGTACAACCCGCCGCACGGCGGCCCGGCGGAAGCCGCCGTCACGAGCTGGATCGAGGCGCGGGCCAACGAGCTGCTGGAGGGCGGCCTCCAGGGCGTGCAGCGCCTCCCCCTCGAGCGGGCGCTGAAGGCTCCCACCACGCACCGCCACGACTATCTCAACCCCTACGTGAGCGATCTCGGCCAGGTGATCGACATGGAGGCGATCCGCGGCTCGGGCCTCCGCCTCGGCGTCGATCCGCTGGGCGGCGCCGGCGTCCACTACTGGGCGCCGATCGCCGAGCGCTACGGCCTGGATCTCACGGTAGTCAGCGAGACCGTCGATCCGACTTTCGCGTTCATGACTCTGGATTGGGATGGACGCATCCGGATGGACCCGTCGTCCTCCTACGCGATGCAGCGGCTGATCGGCCTCAAGGACCGCTTCGACCTCTCCTTCGCGTGCGACACCGACCACGACCGGCACGGCATCGTCACCCGGAGCTCCGGGCTGCTGCCGCCCAATCACTATCTGGCGGTCGCCATCGATCACCTTTTCCGGCACCGGCCGGGGTGGCGCGCCGACGCGGGCATCGGCAAGACCGTGGTCAGCAGCAGCATCATCGACCGGATTTCCGCCAAGCTCGGTCGCCGGCTCTACGAGGTGCCGGTCGGCTTCAAGTGGTTCGTGGACGGATTGTTCGATGGCTCGCTCGGATTCGTCGGCGAGGAAAGCGCGGGCGCCACGTTTCTGCGCCGCGACGGCCGGGCCTGGACGACCGACAAGGATGGCATCGCCGCGGCGCTCCTGGCTGCTGAAATGACGGCGGGAACCGGACGGGACCCTGGCGAGATCTACGCGGAGGTGATCGGCCGGTGCGGGGCGTCGGTGTACGAACGGATTGACGCGCCGGCGAGCTACGAGGACAAGGTGGCGCTGGGCCGCCTGTC
>DASWQX010000186.1:0-9009 GCA_036403495.1 Thermoanaerobaculia bacterium | reverse complement strand
GCTCTGGCTGCGGGTGTACTGGCGCAAGGCTCATCCGGAGGTGAGCTATTCGGCGGCCGATCCGACCGGCGGCTACCCCCACGTGCTGAAAGAGATCGCCGAGTGGATGACGATCCATCAGGACCTGATGGCGACCGAGGGCGATCCGGGTCGCGCTCCCGGCTTCGACGCCGACGCCGAGGAGAAGGGCCTGCCGGAGAAGACCACGGTAGGAACCAACAACCGCGTCTCCGGCGCGCAGACGGTGCCGCGGAGCGAGGCGGACGTGCGGATCAATTTCTGGAACCCGACCCAGGTCATCGCCGCCTCCAACAACATCGGCGGCAGCGGCCAGCAGTCCCAGTACTACTCGAACGACGGCGGCCTCACCTGGGGGCAGAGCTTCCTGCCGCTCACCAGCACCGACGCCTTCCACTCCGACCCCGCCGTCGACTGGACCTCGGACGGCACCGCCTGGTCGGCGACGATCGGCATCAAGGGGAACGCCCTCCACATGCGCGCCTATAAGTCCACCAACGGCGGCGCCACCTGGACGTTCGACAACACGTTCTCGGGAACCCAGAAGAACACCGACAAGGAGCTGATCTGGATCGATCACAGCGCCACGTCGGCGTTCAAGGACACGATCTACGCCTGCTGGCACAACGGCAACCCGGCGTACGTCAACCGCCGGAACGGCCCGGCGGGATCCTGGCTGGCTACCCCCATTCAGGTCAGCGGCAGCGAGTCGACCGGCACCGCCATCGGCTGCTCCCTCTCGACCAATGCCAACGGCGACGCCTTCGTCTTCTGGCCGACCACCGGCAACAGCAAGATCGTGGTGGCGAAGTCCATCAACGGCGGCGCGAGCTGGGGGACGCCGAAGGTGATCGCGACGAGCAAGGACTCCTATGACATCGGCGTGCCCGCGATGGCCAGCCGCCGCGCCCTGATCTACGTCTCCGGCGCCGCCTACAGCAACGGCGTGGTGAACAACGTCTACGCCACGTGGGTCGATCTCACCGGCGCCACCGGCTGCACCGCGCCCGCCAACGAGCCCGGCACCAGCCTCACCTCGACCTGCAAGACCCGCATCTGGTTCGCCCGCTCGACCGACGGCGGCACCACCTGGGGAGCGCCGGTGATGACCAACAACCAGTCCTCGCTGAACGATCAGTTCAACCAGTGGCTGGGCGTCGATCCCACGACCGGCCGGCTGGCGCTGATGTATTACGACACCGTGGGCGGCACCTCGCGCAAGAAGACCGACGTCTATTACCAGACCTCGGCCGACAACGGCGCCACCTGGAGCGCCGCGACCAAGGTCACCACCGGGCAGACCGACGAGACGGTCACCGGCTCCGACTCCGGCAACCAGTACGGCGACTACAACAGCCTGTCGATCTACGCCGCCAAGATCTTCCCGATCTGGACCGACCGCCGCAGCTCCGGCAAGGAAGAGATCTGGACCTCGCCGGTCACCGAGCCATAAGGATCAAACCGGTTCCCGTTCGATACGGCGCCCCACCCGGACGGGAAGCTTCCCCGACGACTCGGGAACCTTCCCTTCCGCCATGTCCGCCTTCCGGGAGGCGCGGGGGAAATTCGATCCGTTCCAATTACAGCTTCTCGGAAAGCCGCGCGATCACCCTCTCGAGGTCCGGCTCCTCCGTGAGCACGGGGAGGAGCGGATCGGCTTTCCGCTTGCGGAGCCGTTGCGGCACCGTTTTCACCGTGAAGGCGCGGACGTCGAGGCGGCCGTTCACCTCGCGCCAGTCGAGCGGCGTCGACACGGAGGCCGCCGGCACGGGGCGGGCGCAGTAGGGGGCCGCCAGCAGCTTGCCGCGGCCGTTCTGCAACGCGTCGACGTAGACCCGTCCCCGACGGGCCGCGATGGCGCGCGCGGTGGTGGCGATCGCCGGCAGCCGCGCCACGATCACTCCGGCCAGCAGCTCGGCGAGCTGCTTGACCGGCTCGTGCTCGAGCCTGCCGCCCATCGGCAGCAGGATGTGCAGCCCGCTGCCGCCGCTCGTCTTGACGTGGCAGGGGATCCCGATCTCCTCGCAGAGCTCGCGGATCTCCAGCGCGATGCGGACGACGTCGGCGAACGGCGCCGTCTTCGGATCGAGGTCAAGGATGCACCAGTCCGGCCGGTCGAGAGCGTCGACGCGGCTGGCACCGATATGAAAAGGGATGGCGCCGAGGTTGACCAGGTAGAGCAGCCCCTCGACGTCGTCGCAGAGCAGATATTCGATCTCTTTCTCCGCTCCGTCCGATTTCACCACCAGCGTGCGCAGCCGGCCCGAGGCTTTCGCCGGCGCGTTCTTCTGAAAGAACGATTTTCCCGCGATGCCGTCCGGATAGCGGTCGAGCACCAGCGGGCGGTCGCGCAAAAACGGCAACATCGTGGGGGCGACGGCGCGGTAATATTCGATCAGATCACCCTTGGTGATCCCTAGGTCCGGCCAGAAGACCTTGTCGAGATTGGTGAAGGCGGCGGGCTTGATCGGAGTTGCAGGAGCAGGGGCCGGAGGCGCAGCGGCAGCTTCCTCCGTCTCGCGTTCCTCGCCGGGGCGGAAACACTCCGCGGCGGTCTTGTCATCGCGCAGCCGCAGGAACACGGGATGGCGCAGGTTCCCCCCCTCGGTCCACTCCTTGTAGCGGACCTCGACGACCGCCTCGGGCTCGACCCAGACGGCGCCGCGGAGGGTACCCATCGGCAGCGGCGGCGAGGCGCGGTGCAGCGGTTCCAGCCGGGCGCGGAGCTCGGCCTCGGTCTCGCGGCTGAAGCCGGTCCCCACCGTGCCGGCATAGACGAGCCCCCCCTCCTCCCCCACGACGGCCAGATGGAGGCGGCGGATGCCCGAACCACCCGGCGAGGCGCCCTCGAAACCGATCACCACGAAATCGGAGCTCCGATCGACCCGCACTTTCAGCCAGTCGGCCGAATATCCCGAGCGGTAGGGCGCGTCGGAGCGCTTGGCGACGATCCCCTCGAGCCCCATGCCGACGACGGCGGCGTAGAGGTCCTCTCCGCGCTCCGGGATCTCCTCCGAGAGGCGGAGCCAGTCGCCGCCCGGCGCCACCACCCGGCGCAGGATCGCCTTGCGGTCGCTGAGCGGCAGCGGCCGGAGGTCGAAATCCTCGAAGCCCAGGAGGTCGAAGACGAAGAGGGTCGCGGGAGACACCGACGCCGCGTGCTGGACGTCGGCGAGGCGGGTGCGCAGACCCCGCCGCTGGAGGCGCTGGAAGCTGGGACGCCCGTCGTCGTCGAGCACCACCGCCTCGCCGTCGAGGACGACGCCGTGGAAGGGGAGGGCGGCCATCGCCGCCGCCAGCTCGGGGAAGATGCGGGTGGCGTCGTGGCCGCTCTTGTAGAACAGCCGCGCCTCCCCCTCCCCGCCCGCCGCCACCATGCGGAAGCCGTCGTACTTGAGCTCGAAGACCCACCCCGGGTGATTGAACGGGCGCTCGCGGGTCTCCGGTTTCATCGGCCGCAGGGCCGCCGGATCGATGGGCGAGCGCGGCGCGCCGAGACGCGCCAGCTCCTTGCCGATCGCCCGCGCCGCGACGGTTGCGGATCTACGCGCTCTGGAGATCGGTTTCAATGCGGCGATGTCGCGTGGAAGCGTCAAATGACTGGCGGCCGGTGAATGCTTGCGATCAGGGTGATCGATTCCTGTCTAAATACGCTCCGCCATTGAAGTTCGATGATATATTACGCCCTATGAGCGCCCGACCCTTCGCCTCCGGAATGATTTCGTTCGGCCTGGTCAACGTCCCGGTAAAGCTCTATTCCACGGGAGAGAGCGCGGCCGGCATCCAATTTAACATGCTTCACAAAAAATGCCGTTCCCGCTTGAAGCAACAATATGTCTGCCCGGTCGATAACGAAGTCGTCGGTCGCGACGAGATGGTAAAAGGTTACGAGTACTCGAAGGGGCAATATGTCCTGTTCACGGAAGACGAGCTCAAGGCGCTGAGCCCGGAACCGACCAACGCGGTGGAAATCACCGAGTTCGTGCCGCTCGAACAGGTCGATCCGATCTATTACGAAAAATCTTACTACGTGGGTCCGGACAAGGGGGGAGACCGCCCCTACCGGCTGCTCGCCGAGGCGATGAAGCAGACGAACCGCGCGGCGCTGGCGCGCTACGTGGCCCGCGGCAAGGATCAGTTCGTGCTGCTGCGGCCGTTCGACGGCGGATTGATCATGCAGCAGCTCCGCTACTCGGATGAGCTGCGGCCGTTCTCCGAGGTGCCGGTCGGCGCCGCGGACCTCAAGGAGCCGGAGCTCAAGCTCGCCGTCCAGCTCATCGAGCAGATCGCCACCGACGAGTTCCGCCCCGAGATCTACGAGGACACCCAGCGCCAGCAGGTGCGGTCGCTGATCGACCGCAAGGTGCAAGGCGAGGAGATCACCGCCGCGCCGGTGGCGGCGCCGAAGGCGCAGGTGATCGATCTGATGGCGGCGCTGAAGGCGAGCCTCTCCGCCGCCAAGCCCGCCAAGCCCACCGCCGCCGCGACGGCCACGGCCACCGACGCGCCGATCTCGCTCGCCGACCGCAAGCCGGCCAGGCGGTCGCCGCGCACCTCGCTGGAGCCGGTCGTGGCCGAAACTGAAGCTCCGAAGAGGAAGAGCTCCAAGAGATAGCCCGGTCGGAGTTACACTGAGGGGGATGAACCGGTCTTCCGCTCTCCAGCAAACGGGCGAGCCCGACCGCCTCGCACCGCAGCCTCACGCCTCAGGAGGCTATTCGACCAAGGACGTCGCCGCCCTGCTCGGCCTCTCCGCCGACCAGGTCCGCTCCTATGTCCGCGCCGGTTTCCTCGCCCCCCGGCAGGGTCCGCGCGGGGAGTACTACTTCTCCTTCCAGGACCTCGTGCTGCTGCGCACCGCCAAGGGGTTGCTCGCCTCCCGCGTGCCGCGGCGGCGCGTGCGCCTCGCCCTTCAGAACCTCCGTGAGCAACTCCCCCAGGACCGCGCGCTGACCGGCGTCCGCATCTCGGCCCAGGGGCATCACGTGGTGGTGCGCGACGGCGCCGACGTCTGGAACCCCGAGTCGGGCCAGGCCTTCTTCGACTTCGAGCTCGCCGAGCTGGCGCGGGAGGCGGCGACGCTCCCCCTGCGCACGCCGCCGGCCACTCCGCCCGACCTCCCCCCGGGAGCGGCGGACTGGTACGAGCGCGGCGAGGAGCTCGAGGAGGACGCGCCCGAGGAGGCGATGGCGGCGTACCGGCGCGCCCTGGAGATCGACGCCCGCCTCGCCGACGCCCACCTGAACCTCGGCCGGCTCCTCCACGAGCGGGGGGAAGCCGCCGCCGCCGAGGAGCACTACCGGCAGGCCCTCGCAGCCCGGCCCGACGACGCCACCGCCGTGTTCAACCTCGGCGTCGCCCTCCAGGATCTCGGCCGTCTCTCCGAAGCCGCCGAAGCCTACGAGAGCGCCCTCGCGCTCGACCGCGCGCTCGCCGACGCGCATTTCAACCTCTCCGGGCTCTACGAGACGCTGGGGCAGCGCGAAGACGCCTTCCGGCATCTCCGCACCTACCGGACGCTCACGCAGGGGTGAGGGAAAGCCGGGAACGCGTACTTTGTCAGATTGGCCTTGGCTTCGGCGTTGGCCCCCGCCCAAGCCCTCACCCCCGGCCCCTCCCCCGCCCCCCGCCCACCCTCCCTCACCGGGAGAGGGGAGACAAGCAACGCAAGGATTCAGGAGTAGCCTCATCGCAGGGCCCCCCTCTTCTCCCCGGTGAGGGAGGGTGGGCGGGGACGGGAGAAGAGGGCCGGGGTGATGAGGGCCAGAGCCCCAGTCAAGGCAATCTGGCAAGTAGAATTAGGTCCCTGATTCAGCTTTCCGGCGCGGGGCCGCCCTCCGAGAACCGCTCAGGGTGCCGGCTTCGGCGTCACCAGGGCAATCTTCAGCGACTGCAGAATGTCCCTGTAGGCCGCGAGATCCTCGGGCGTCGCCGGGGTCTTCTGCTTGAGCATCGCCACGTAGAGCGTGTAGGGGTAGACCGTTCCCGGATTGAGGAACGAAATGTACTGGTAGAAATCGTCGGGCTGGGAAAACAGCTTGCCGAAAGTCGCGTACTGGGGGTGCTTGACGTCCAGGTCGGTCAGCACCAGGTGCGGATACCTCTTGCGGTATTGAGAGATCTCCCCCTGCAGGCGCAGCTCCGTGTTCTCGTCCGACTTGTGGTGCACGCTCACCAGGACCTTGACGCCGTCGGGACCGGCCGCCTTCGGAGCGAAGATGACGACCCCCTGATACTGCTTGGCGCCCTCGGTGTCCCCCGTCCACCCCTCCGGCGTGTGAGCGGTGAGGACATAGTCCTTGGTGGTCACCGTCACCAGGTTGTCCTTCGCCTCTTCGGCCTTCACGGCCGGCGGCGCGATCAGGAGAGCGAAGACGACCCCGAACGCCGCCAGTTGATGCTTGCTGTTCATAGAATCCTTTCAGGCAGAAAACGACCACCCGTCCAGGCAGCCGCGCTGAATTCTAACCGAGGTCAGGGCGGCGGTCTCCAGCCGCGGCTGCGGTAGACTGCCGCCCCATGAAAATCCGCGCCGCCGTCGCATTCACCCTCGGCCTCTGGGCCGCCTGCGCAGGAGCATTCGCCGTGGAAGGAAAGTGGACCCCCGGGCAGGTGCTGGAGCACGACCCGAAGTGGCTTCGCGGGCTGGGCCTCGAGATCCCGCCTGGGACGCTCTGGACGAAGGAAGGGGCCGGCCTGCTCGACGCGGCCGTGAAGCTCGACGGCTGCTCGGCGGGGTTCATCTCCGGGCAGGGGCTGCTGATCACCAACCATCACTGCGCCTTCTCGATCCTGCAGCAGCACTCGACCCCCGAGCGCGACCTGATTACCCACGGCTTCCTCGCCCGCACCCAGGCCGAGGAGCTCGCGGGCGCCGGCGTCCGCGCCACGATCCCCCACCGGCTGACCGACGTCACCCGCGAGGTCGAGGGCGCGGTGCCGGCCGGCGCCGACGACCTGGCGAGATTCCGCGCGATCGAGCGCAAGCAGAAGGAGATGGTCGCCGGCTGCGAGGCGAGCGAGCACCACCGCTGCCAGGTGGCGGCGTTCGACGGCGGCCTGCGCTATGTGCTGGTCGACAGCCTGGAGTTCCCGGACGTGCGGCTGGTCTATGCGCCGCCGGGCGCGGTGGGCGATTTCGGCGGCGAAGTCGACAACTGGAGCTGGCCCCGCCACGTCGGCGACTTCGCGCTGCTCCGCGTCTACGCCGGCCCCGACGGCAAGCCGGCGTCGAAGGCGGACGCCAACGCCGCCTACCGGCCGCGCCATTTCTTCCCCGTCTCGCCGCGCGGCGCCGAGCCGGACTCCTTCGTGATGGTCGCCGGCTATCCCGGCCTCACCTTCCGCTCCTACACCGAGGCCGAGATGCGCGAGCGGGCGGAGCTCTTCTATCCGCGCCGGGCCGCGCTCTTCCGCACCTGGATCGACCTGATGGAAGCGGCGTCGAAGAAAGACGAGGCGGTGCGCATCGCGCTGGCCGACCGCATCAAGGGGCTCGCCAATCAGGAGAAGAACTCGCGCGGACAGGTGGACGGCATCCGCCGCGGCCGCATCCTGGAGAAGAAAGCGGAGTCGGAGCGGGAGATCCTCGCCTGGGCGGCACAACGGCCGGAGCAGAAGGAGGCCCTGGCCGCCCACGACGAGCTGGCGCGCCTGATCGCCGAACGGCGGCGGACGTGGGAGCACGATTTCCTGCTGAACCAGGCGAAATTCGGCCCCAAGCCGCTCGATCTGGCCCTCACCCTGGCGCGCTGGGCGGGCGAGAAGGCGAAGCCCGATCTGGAGCGCGAGCCGGACTACCAGGAGCGCAACCGCGAGCGGCTTGGCGAGCGGCTGGAGCGCGATCAGAAGCGTCTCGATCCGCCGACCGAGGCCGTCCTGATCACCGACGTCCTGGCCCGCTTCGCCGCGCTGCCCGTGGAAACCCGCGTGGCGGCGGTCGACGGCTTCCTCGCCGGCGCCCGCGATCCCCAGGCGATCCGCGGCCGCGTGGACGCCCTGCTGGCCTCGACCAAAGTGACCGATGCGGAGGAGCGCAAGCGGATGTTCGCCGAGAGCGCGGAGCAGCTCCACGCCCGCCACGACCCGCTGCTCGACCTCGCCTTCGGGCTCGACGGCGAGCTGCGCGCGCTCAAGGAGCGGAACGACCGTTTCGACGGCGCGGTGTCGCGCCTGCGCCCCCGCTGGCAGCGCGCCGTGATCGCCCATGCCGGCCATCCAGTCGCTCCGGACGCCAACGGCACCCTGCGCGTCGCTTTCGCCCACGTCAAGGGCTACAGCCCCCGCGACGGCGTCTGGATGCGCCCGCAGACGACGGTCGCCGGCGTGGTCGAGAAGAGCACCGGCCAGGCGCCTTTCAACGCGCCCCCCGAGCTGCTGGCGGCGGCCCCCCAGGCACCGGCCAGCCGCTGGGCCGATCCGAAGCTGCGGGACGTGCCGGTCGATTTCCTCGCCGACGCGGACACCACCGGCGGCAATTCGGGGAGCCCGGTGGTCAACGGCCGCGGCGAGCTGGTGGGCGTCAACTTCGATCGCGTCTGGGAGAACGTGGCCAACGACTTCGGCTACAACCCGGACGTGGCCCGCAACATCAGCGTGGACGTGCGCTACATGCTCTGGCTGATGGAGGTCCTCCACGGCGCAGCGGCGGAGCCGCTGCTGGAGGAGATGGGGGTGGGTCCCCGCCCGAAACCTCACCCCTAGCCCCTCTCCCGGACGGCGGGAGGGCGATGGGATGGTGAGGTTTCAACCCGCCGAAACCGGCATCCGCGGAGCCACCGAGGGGACCGGAGCGCTCCCGGCGGGGCCGGCGGCCAGGGCCACGCGCTTGAAGCCGCGGGCCTCGGCCTCCTTGCGGACGGCGGCGAGGGTGGCGCCGGCCGCCGGATCGTTGGCGCGGTGCTGGGCCTCGCCGAGGGCGAGCCGCGCTTCGAGGGCAACGGCGGTGAGCCCGAGCGCCGTGGCCTCGTCCGCCGCGCGCCGGAGCTGCCG
>DASWQX010000185.1:0-2629 GCA_036403495.1 Thermoanaerobaculia bacterium | reverse complement strand
CGGCGGCTACCTGACGCACGTCGGGGTGGGCGTCATCCTGCTCGGCATCATCGCCTCGTCGGGCTACGACCAGAGCACCAAGGTGACGCTGACGCAGGGGGTGCCGAAGCAGCTGGACGGCATGACCCTCACCTTCACCCGCCACATCCTGCCGCAGGGGCGCGAGAAGGAGCGGATGGAGGTCCAGGTGGCGCGCGCCGGCCAGGCGCCGTTCCTGGTCTATCCCAAGATGTTCATGAACTCCCGCACCCGCCAGATGATGGTCAACCCCGACATCAAGAGCTCGCCGTTCCAGGACCTCTACGTGTCGCCGATCGAGTTCGATCCCGGCCAGCCGCGGCTGCAGCTCACCAAGGGGCAGACCGGCCAGGTGGGCGATGTGCAGGTGCGCTTCGTCCAGTTCAACCTCAACATGGACGGCAACGCCCTGGTATCGATGAAGGCCGGCAAGCCGGTCACCATCGGCGCCCAGCTCGCGATCACCAAGGGGGGCCGGACCTTCGAGGTGACGCCGGTCTACCGCCTCGACCCCGCCAGCGGCGCGGTCGAGTCCCCGCCCGTCCCCCTCCCCGGCGGCGGCAACGTCCTGGTCTCCGGCATCAACGCCGGCAACGGTGCCGTGCAGATCGAGACGACCGGCCTCGCCAACGCCGCCAAGCTGGCGCTCGACGTCACCCGCAAGCCGCTGATCCAGCTCGTCTGGGGCGGTCTCTACGTGGTGCTGCTGGGAGGAATCCTGACGCTGATCCAGCGCTTCCGCCAGGCGCGGGTGCTGAACCGGCTCGAGGAGAATACGGCGTAGAAGCCTACGCCCCGATCGCCAGCCGGTCGGCCAGGTTGCCGGGCAGGCCCGCCTTGCGGATGCGGGTCTGGGCGGCGCCGATGGGGTAGGGGATGCGGTACCAGTGGACCACCCGCTTCTTGCTGTCGTAGATCATGTAGGAAGCGCGCGGGTCGCGGTCGCGGGGCTGGCCGATCGAGCCGGGATTGATCAGGTAGCGGCCGCCGGGCGAGAGCGCGATCCGCCCCGAGGTGCCGCGCAGCGCGCGCACCCCCAGCATCCGCCCCTCCAGCCAGAACAGCGACGGGATGTGCGTGTGGCCGAAGAAGGTCACCGGCATGTCGAAGCGCGAGAAGATCTCCCAGGCGTCGACGTCGGAGAAGACGTAGGTGTCCTCGTCGAGGGGCGAGCCGTGGCAGATGGCGAGCCCCTCCTCGACCTCCAGCGGCCCCTGCGGCAGCTCGCGCACATAGCGCAGGTTGCCGGGTGTCAGGCGGCCGGTCGTCCACTGCGCCGCCGTCAGGGCGGTCTGGTTGAAGTTGCCGCCGGAGTCGATCCCCGCCACCACCTTGTCGTGGTTGCCGCGCACCGTATAGAGCCGCGAGCCCATCTGGCGCACGGCGTCCACCACCTGGTTGGGGGCCGCCCCGTAGCCCACCAGGTCGCCCAGCACGAGCACGCTCTCGAAGCGCTTGCGCCGGGCCCGCCGCAGGACGGTCTCGAAGGCGTCCCAGTTGGCGTGCATGTCCGATAGGATCAGATACTTCATAGAGTCAGATTCCCAATCCGCAAGGCGATTCTCGCCGCGATCTCCTCCGGCCCCTCCCGCGGGGCGACGTCCATCGTCAGGTCCGCCCGGCGGTAGGCCGGCAGGCGTTCGCGGTAGAGCGCCAGCGCCTGGGCGTCGTCCTTGAACAGCGGCCGGTCGGATTTCCCCCGCCCGCCGATGCGCGACGCGATGGTCGCGAACGCGGGGTTGATCCAGATCGACAGGCCGCTCGCTTCGACCAGCGCCGCGTTCGCCTCGAAGGCCATCGTGCCCCCGCCCAGCGCCACCACGGCGTCCGGCAGCGCCAGGGTGCCGCGTAGCGCCTCGGCCTCCATCTGGCGGAAGGCGGGCTCGCCCTGCGTCTCGAAGATCTGCCGCACCGTCATCCCCGCCCGCCGCTCGACCTCCTCGTCGAGATCGACGAACTCAACCTCCAGCTTCCGGGCCAGGCGGCGGCCGATCGTGGTCTTGCCGCAACCCATGAACCCGGTCAGAAAGATCCTCATTCCCCGGCGCCGGCCGCGCTGTCCGCCACGGCCACCAGCCGCCGGCAGTTGTCGCGCACCGCGCGGACGCCGCCGCGGCAGGCCGCGCCGAGCACCACCCCCGAGTCGGCGCCGGCGGCCAGCACCGCCGCCAGGTTGCCGGCGTCGATGCCGCCGATGGCCACCAGCCGCTTGCGCGTATGCTGCCGCGCCCAGCGGACGAACGGCAGGCCGACGATCGGATCGGGATCCGCCTTGCCGGTGGTCGGAAAGACCGGCCCGACGGCGATCACGTCGACGTCGGGGTCGGCGTCCGCGGCGGCGAGCTGCTCCTCGTCGTGGGTCGACAGGCCGATCCGCACGCCGGCGCCGACCACGCGCCGCGCCGCCGCCGGCGGCAGGTCGCGCTGGCCGACGTGCAGGCCGTCGACCGGGAAGAGCGCCGCGAGATCCGCCCGGTCGTCCACCCAGAGGCGGACGCCGCTCCCTTCGAGCGCCCGGCAGCATCCCGCGAGCGCCGCGTACCAGCCGGCGCCGGAGAGCTGCTTGGCGCGCACCTGGATCCAGCCGATGCCGCCGGCCGCCATCTCGGCC
>DASWQX010000184.1:0-4611 GCA_036403495.1 Thermoanaerobaculia bacterium | reverse complement strand
CCCGGATCTTGTCGAGCTCGGTGAGCAGAGGCTGGAGATCGGCGGGCCGTTCTTCTTGCCACGTCCGCTGCACGCGCAGGAAGCGCTCGTAGTCCTCGGCGCGCACCTGGAGCCCGGAGCGCTCCGGCCGGGCGCGGAATCCGGCGTAGAGCGGTTTCAGATAGGTAAAGACGGCGGTGTCCAGGAGATGGAGGTCGTCCAGCGGCACATCGAAGGGCGCAGTGCTGTCGAGGATCTTCCCGTCGCCGCCGCGCTGGCGGCGCAGCACGGCCTGGCACTGGTGGGCCTGGCAGTCGAGGGTCGCGGTCACCACCTCTTGCGCCGCCAAAAGGCGGGCCAGACGCTGAACCGTCGGGGGCGGCTCGCCGGGCTCGGGACGGCCGGGGGGGAGTGCCGCGACTCCCTCCATTGAGGCGAGCGCCCGCAGGGCCGCCGATTGCAGCGCCACGGCCGCCAGCGCCACCTCCTCGCGACCGGCGCCGAGGCCGACCTCCGGACGCGCCACGGCGACATAGAGCGGTCCAGGCGGCGGAGCCGGAGAGCTCGGGAAACGCAGGCGCCAGGCGACGGCAACCCCTAGCGACGCCACCAGCAGGGCCGCTCCCGCGACGAGCGGCAGGCGGCGAGCTCGGAGGCCACGATAGGGCGTGGCGGAGGCCTGCTTGCCGGGATCGGACGCCGGGGCCGCGGCGACCGGCAGAGGATGCGAGGGGCGGTCCGGAATAAAGGAGTGAGTGATGGAGACCGTCTTGCCGGCGTCCGGCGGGCGGACCGTCGTGGCCTCCAGTCCAGCCTCGATGCGCGCGAGCGCTTCGCCCGCCCGCCGCGGCCGGCGGTCGGCATCCTTCTCCAGCAGCGAATCGATCAGCTTCGACAGCGGCTCAGGGATGGCCGGAACCAACTCGTGGACGGGGGTCTGGAGATGGGTGCAGACCCGGGTCAGGGTCTCGACCGGCGTCGCCGCCTGAAACGGTGAAATGCCGGTCGCCGCCTCGTAGAGCAGGACGCCGAGGGAGAACAGGTCCGAGCGCGGATCGAGCGCCAGCCCGTTGGCCTGCTCCGGCGACATGGCACGGTAGGTGCCGACCAGGCCGGCGGTGACCGTTTCGCCCGGCGGCGCGCCGGGCTCGGCCGCGTAGAGCTTGGCGAGGCCGAAATCGAGGACCATGGCACGGCCGGACGGCGCGAGCATGACGTTCTCGGCTTTGAGGTCGCGGTGCAGCAGGCCGGCCGAGTGCGCCGCCTCCAGGGCGCTCAGGACATCCCGGGCCACGGCCGCGACCCGTTCGGGAGGCAGCGGCCCCTCGCGCAGCCGCTGCGCGAGGGTGGTGCCTTCGACATATTGCAGGACGAGCCAGTCCCCTTCCGGCGTCTCCAGCAGGTCGTGGATCCGCACGATGGCGGGGTGGTCGAGCTGGGCCACGGCGCGCGCCTCGCGGCGGAAGCGCTCGCGGAGGGAGGGGCCGGCGATCTCCGGCCGGATCTGCTTGAGGGCCACCCGGCGCTGCAGCCGCTCGTCCCAGGCGGCATAGACCACGCCCATGCCGCCGGCGCCGAGCTTCCGCTCCAGGCGGTAGGGGCCGATCCGCTCGGGCTCCATCGTTCTATTCGCTTTCCAGCTCGGTGCGGCGGATCTTGAGGCCGTGCGGAGAGACGCCGAGATCGTCCGCGGCCGCGTCGAGATCGCCCGCGCAGCGCTCAAGAGCCGAAGCGATCTCGTCGCGGCTCAGGTCCCCGGCCTTGCGGATTCCCCCATGGCGCTCCACCCGGGCGTAGAGGGAGCTGCGCGAAACGCCCAGGCGTCCGGCGGCGCCCGCGAGATTCCAGTGGCTGGCGCGCAGCACCGCGAGCAGCTCGTCGTCCGAGATCTCCGAGATCGCCCGATATTCGACTCGGGCGGCACGCGCTTTGGCCACCGGACGGACGGTCTCCGGCGCCGACGCAGGGCGCTCCTCGCCGGCGGCCGGCGCGGTGAGTGCCAGCTCCACTGTCGGGGAGAGCTCGGCCTGGACGGCGTCGTGGCAGCCCACGGCGAGGTGGCGCGCGACGTTGCGGAGCTCGCGCACGTTGCCCGGCCAGTCGTAGTGGGCCAGCCGCGCCACCAGGGCCGCCGGCAGCCAGGGCCGGCCGTGCGGGCCGGGATCGTCGAGGAGGCTCTCGCGGCCCACCGCCGCGAGCTCCTGCCGCAGGAAGCTCACGAGCAGACGGCCGACGTCGTCCCGGCGCTCGCGGAGAGGGGGCAGCCGGATCTCGAAACCGCGCAGGCGATGGAGCAGCGGCGCCCGGAACCGCCCCTGGGCGATGGCGGTCTCGAGGTCCGCGTCCGTGGCGGCCACGATGCGCGCGTCGACCCGCAGCGGCGCCTCGGAGCCGACCGGCTGGATCTCGCCGCTCTCCAGCGCGCGCAGCAGGAGGATCTGCACCTCGGGGGACGCCTCGCCGACCTCGTCCAGGAACAGCGTGCCGCCGTCGGCGCGCTCGAAGTGGCCCGCCCGCCTCCGGTCCGCCCCTGTGAAGGCGCCGCGCGCCGCGCCGAAGAGCTCCGCCGCGGCGAGCGAGGGCGGGAGCGCTCCCAGATTGAGCGCGAGATAGGGGCGGTCCCGCCGCGGTCCTGAGGTGTGGATGGCCCGCGCCACCAGCTCCTTGCCGGTGCCGGTCTCGCCGCGCAGCAGGACCGGTGTGGCCACCGTGGAGACCCGCCGGATCTCGTGGCAGAGGAGGACCAGGGCGGCGCTGTCGCCGATCAGGCCGAAGCGCTCGGGCTCGCGCTCCAGGACGGACGGCAGACGGTGGAGGAGCAGCGCCACGCGGCCGGCGAGCAGGAGGACGACGCCGCGCTCGATCTCGGCGGCCGAGAGCTCCTCCTCCGACCGGGCGCCGAAAAATTCGATCCAGCTTCCGCCGGTCTCCGCCTCGATCCGAACCGAGCCCGGCTGCTCCCCCGGAGCGAGGTGAAAGGGCCGCCGGCTCAAGTGGGAATCGGCGAGCGGGCGCGCGGCCTCGCCACCCGGCTGCGCGAACAGCGGCGAAAGGCGCGACAGGGGCACCGTTCGCCCCGAGCCCAAAGCCGGCAGCAGCACGCGCTCTCCCACCCGCCGGAGGTCCGGATGCGCCAGCACGGTGAGCGCCGGCACCCGCAGCTCCGGAGGGCACACCTGCCGGGAGGCTCCGGCCTGGGTCGAAGCGTTCAGCTCTCGCTCCCAGTCACTTCGGGAGATCGACATGGATAGAGCGGAGTCTAAAGAGAGCTTCGTCGCAAAGCAAGGTGGCGGGTGGGCGGCGCCACCTTCCCGCGCGAACGCGAGCCCGCGGATGGCGAGCCTTGCCGCGAGCTGACCCTGTGCTGCGCGGACCACCGCCGCAATCTCCCTCGAAATCGAGCGCGGCGGCCCGACCATGACCTCCGGCCTGGTCACCGAGGACATCCGCTCCCGAGGTCTCGAAGGGCTCGGGGTCCAGGTCGACCACCTGGAGCCCGAGCCCTGGCGGTATGAGGTTCCTTGCCCGATGCCGAGGCCGCCTTAGCGGGCGATATTTTCTGGCGGCGTTATCTCGATCCACACCATTAGGTAGCTTCCCGGATCGTTCGCCGTGTTCATCGTCATCAGATTGGTCCCCAGTCGATCCTGAAGAGGGAAACCGTAGCCGCCGGTGAGACCGCTGATACTGGCCGCGTACGAGTTGTAATCCAACGAATTGTCTTGTGCGCCGCTGAAATAGATCCCTGCTCCGCCGGGCGTATCTCCGGGATCAATGACCGTCCCATCCGGCATGGTGCCGCCCCACCACTGCGTGCTGGCCAGCTTGCCGACCGTGGTGTCGTTGAACTCTGTTGAGCTGCCAACGAATCCGAAGTTAAGCCCGGCCAGAAGGTCGCCTATGACCCACCCCCAAAAGTCATTTGTAATTCCGTTTGAGGTCAACGATGGGTTGGTGAGCGAATAGGGTGCGTTGCAACCGTAAACGCCGGTGCTGGCGTTCAGGTCGGCAAAGGTCAACGAGACATTGCGCGTGTCCCCGACTCCAGTTCCCCGTTGCGACGCGGGCACGCCAGGTGCCGAGCCGTTGCCCGAATCCGGGTTTGGCACCAAGGTGACATTGCCGCTCGCGTCAAACGTGGCGGTGAAATCATAACTTTGCGCCTGAGTGTTTTGGGATGGCGATGGCTGTGTGCCAGTGCCCATGTAGGTGCCGGCCAGGCGAACGGTCTCTTCCGCCAATGTGGTCTGCAGGTAGTATGTGAAGTCGTGATATAGAGCGCTTGTCGCCAATTGGGGGCTGATAACGCGAGCAAACTCAGGGCTCGGCAGTTGGTCAGACGGGCTGGGCAATACAGATCCGTTGGTCGATGACGCCGCGCCTGCCGCGGCAACCGCCATAGCTTGGCTACTCTGACTGATTTGCGGGCTCTTCGTGGCGCTGGGCGCATTGACGGCCGCGAGCGAAAGAGAGATTGCGGTGAAGTCGATGTAGCTCAAATCAATGTTGACCTGCGAGTTTGCTATGGTCGGTTCTATATACTGGTAGCGAGTATCGAAATTGGGATCCGAGGGGTCTTGCGCAGCGGGTATGTAGGAGGGTCCCATGCCCGTCAAGCCGGCGCCGAGACTG
>DASWQX010000183.1:0-2816 GCA_036403495.1 Thermoanaerobaculia bacterium | reverse complement strand
AGGGCGGCGAGAGGGCGGCGGCGGTCGGTCGGCTGAGTCATTACGGACCTCGGCTAAAAAGAGATTCCCGGGAGCATCTTCCAAGATAGCCCCAAGGCCTCGTTCCGTCAATCACTTGCGGCCGCATGAAAGCCGCGGTTGCGCCTACTCGGGCTGAAACATGGCCCGCGGCTCGATATGGACCACCTGCAGCGACGCGCCCGTGTCGGCTTTCAGGCCGGAGTAGCTGTAGGCCGCCGTGACGTCCAGGGAGAGTACCGCCGGGTCGATCTGGTTGATGTAGTGCGTGAGCAGCACGTACCCTTCGACGAAGCGGCCGTCGGCCTGGAAGCCCCCGTGCCCCGCCAGAGCCTGCGCGATGGCGGCGCAGTCCACGGTGCTCACCTGTCCCGGCTGGAGGGTCACGTTCGGGAGGGCCACGCCGTCCATCCCCTGGACGGTCGCCGACTGGTTGAGATTGACCGAGAAGCTGGTGAAGGTGAGATTGGTGATGTTGATGATCGTGCCGTAATTGCCCGGCTCCACGGCGCGATAGGCGGGCGCCCCGTGGGAATCCGCGGAACCGCAGAGGAACTTCACCGCGTAGACCCGGACGTTGGGGGTCTGGGCGGCCGCGGGAGCCGCGGAGATCAGAGCGAGGAGCGCCGCCAGCGGCGGCAGCAGACGGACGAGCGAGTTGCGAGCCATAGGACATCTCTCCCATCAAAAGTCGCCGCGGGCCTGACGGCGAGGGTGCAAAAAATTTTCCGAAGAGAGCCCGATTATAACCTGGGGCCACCTGGGCCGTCAGACGCCGCGCGAGGTCAGCACGATCTTGATCGTGCGCAGCAGGATCGAGAGGTCGAGCCAGAGCGTCCAGTTCGCCATGTAGGCGAGGTCGTAGCGCAGCTTGTTCTGCGGGCTGGAGTAGTAGTCGCCGTTGACCTGCGCGAGGCCGGTCAGCCCCGGCGCGAGCGAGAAGCGCTCGGCGTAGCCCGGCACCTCCTTCAGATAGCGCTGGACGAAGCCGGGGCGCTCGGGGCGCGGACCGACCAGGCTCATCGTCCCCTGGAGGACGTTGAAGAGCTGGGGGATTTCGTCCAGCCGGAAGCGGCGGAGGAGGGCGCCGATCGGGGTCAGCCGCGCATCTCCCGGCTGCGCCAGCACCTCGCCGGAGTCCGCCTCGGCGTCCCGGCGCATGGTGCGGAACTTATAGAGCGTGAAGGGCTTCTGGCCCAGCCCCACGCGCGTCTGGCGGTAGAGGATGCCGCCCTGAGAGGTGGCGCGCACGGCCAGCGCGCAGGCCGCGGCCACCGGCGAGGCGAGGAGGAGCAGGGCGAGGCCGGCCACCAGGTCGAGCAGCCGCTTGAGCGGCCAGTTGATCCGCCACTCCGTCTCCCGCACCACCTCGATCAGCGGCAGATCGTGCACCCAGCGGTAGCGCATGCGGCCGATCAGGCTCTCGAAGGGGCCGGGCAGCAGGAGGACGCTGGTGTGGTCCGGCCGGGTGCCGGCGAGGCCGTCGATCAGCCGCGTCTGCCAGGAGTCGTCGCTCCCCACCAGCAGGATGTCGTCGATCCTTCCCTCGGCGAGCAGGACTGGGAGGTCCTCGGTCGTCCCCAGGTGGGGACCGAGGGCCTCGGTCTCTCCGTTCACCGCCTCGCCGGGGATCGACACCCACCCCACGACCCGGAGGCCGTGCCAGGGCTCGTTGGCGAGGGTCGAGGCGAGCTCGCGCGCCGCCGCGTTGGCGCCGGCGATCGCCACCCGCCGCTCCCGCCGGCTCTCGGTGCGGTCGAGCAGCAGCCGCCAGCCGAACAGGAGGGTGAAGTCGAGGATCACGAACAGCACCGCCACCGAGCGGGGGAACTCGCGGTGGGCCAGGAACCACCAGGCGATCAGCGCCATCGCCTGGAAGAGCGCGGCGCCGGCGAGCCGGCGGGCCAACTCGACCCGGCCGCGGGGGCGCGGGGCGTCGTAGAAGCCGAGGAAGTAGAGCGTCACGAACTGCAGGAGCAGCACCACCAGCCACTCCCGGGAGAGGAAGCGGAGCCGGTCCCCCGGCAGCAGCCCGACCGTACCGGGGACCGGCACGTGGAGGCGGAGCCAGAAGGAGATCCAGAGCGCGGCGACGGCGGCGCCGCCGTCGCCCGCCACGCGCAGCCACCGCCGGCGGGACTTCATGGGCGGACTCTATACGATCGGGCCCTCATCACCCCGGCCCTCTTCTCCCGTCCCCGCCCCCCTCCCTCACCGGGAGAAGAGGGAGAAAAGCACCTCATCACCCCGACCCTCTTCTCCCACCGCACTCCCCCCAACCGGGAGAAGAGGGAGAAAGAAAGAGAAAAAGCCTGGATCTTGAGGGGGCGGGGGTTCCCCTCTCCCTGTGAGGGAGGGCGGGAGGGGAAGGGAGAGGGGCCAGGGGTGAGGGTTCGGGCGGGGGCGACCTTGACCCGTCCAGTCCCTGCGGATACTCTGCGGACCGCCCCCGATGCGACCGCTCTCATGAAAGTCACCGAGCACCTCGCCAACGCCGATCACCCGCTGATCAGCTTCGAGATCATCCCTCCCCTGCGGGGCGGCGACGTCAAGGGGCTGCTCGCGCTGATCGACGATCTCGTCAAGTACCACCCGCCGTTCATCGACATCACCAGCAACGCGGCCGAGGTGATCTATGACGAGACGCCGGCCGGCATCCAGCGCCGGGTCAAGCGCAAGCGGCCGGGAACGCTCGGGGTCTGCGCGCTGATCCAGAACAAGTACCAGATCGACGCCGTCCCCCACATCCTCTGCCAGGGCTTCACCCGCGAGGAGACCGAGGACTTCCTGATCGAGCT
>DASWQX010000182.1:0-2381 GCA_036403495.1 Thermoanaerobaculia bacterium | reverse complement strand
TGCCGTTGTTCTGCCTGGCCGCCACCAGGATATGCCCCTCCTCCGGCTTGCCAGCCACCCGCCGCTCGACCGGGGGCTCGATGCCGTGGACGATCGAATTGCGGGCCAACTGGGCCATGACGTTGCGGAGCGCGCTCTTGTATTTGAACGGGATCGTCAGATCGCCGGGAGCGTGGAACGCCACCACGACCTTCTTTCCCGACTTCTCCGCCAAGTCGTCGACGAAGCGGGTTACCAACGCCGAGAGCACCTCGGTGTCGCTGGTGCCGGAGGCTGCCTTGAGGCTGCGCTGGGTCTCGGCGAAGCGGGCCAGCACGTTGCGGATCTCGGCCAGGCTGTCGACCATCTCCGACAGCTCGAGCACGATCGGGACGAAGTCGCTGCCGTCCAGGATGGTCCGGCCCCGGAGCGCGGCCAGCTTCTCCTCGAAGCGGTGGGCGGCGGCGACGAAGTAGTCGATGCGCAGCATCGCCGCCGTGCCCTTGATGGTATGGACGCTCTTGAAGATATCGTCCGCCAGGTGGCGGTAGTAGGTGTTGCGATCGGGGATCGAGAGCAACGCCGACCGGCCCTCGCGCAGCAGCGCGTTGACGGTCTCGAGCTCGGTGTGAGCGTCCTCAATGAACTCACGCAGCATCTGGGGCTCGACGTGCATCACCGACAGCAGCAGCTCGGCCTGGCGCTCCATGCGCTGCTGCGACTCCCTGAGCTGCTGCGCCAGCAGCGCCCGGGCGGTGACGTCGGCCACTGTCACCATCGCGTGGCGGATCTCGCCGCCCTCGTGGATACGCTCGAAGGTGAAGGTCAGGAACTTCTGCTCGAGCTGCCCGCTACGGCTGGGGAACGAGGCCTCGACCTCCTTCAAGGGATTGATCTTGGCGATCACGCTGTTGGTCTTGGCCGGGTTGAACAGCAGGCGCAGGAAGCGGGCGGTGAGCTCGTGGGTGCGCTCGGGGGTGATACGGCGGATCAGGTCGAGGAAGTCAGCCCCCGCCAGCTCCTCCTGGCCGAAGATCTGCCGCGTCGCGGCCGAGTACCTGGCCTCGATCGTGAGCTCGGGGGTGAGCAGGAACAGGCCCTCGCGCACCGCCTCCATGATGGTATCGGTGAGGCCCAGCGAGCGCCCGAGCTCGATGTTGGCGTGCTCCAGGCCGGCGGTGTTGGCCGCCAGCCGGTCGACCATCTGGTTGAAGGAGTCCGCCAGCACCGCGATCTCGTCCCGCCCCGACACGCTGACCCGTACGTCGAGCTCGCCGTCCCGCACCAGGGTGGCGGCCTCGGCCAGGGTGGTGACGGGCGTGATCCAGCGGCGGGAGAGAAACAGATAGGCGGGCAGCAGCACGGCGAGCAGGATGCCGGAGATCAGCAGCAGCAGCGAACGGGAGATGCGGTCGGCGGCCTGCTCCAGCTCGCCCTTGGGCGAGACCTGGACCAGCTTCCAGTCGGTCCCGGGCACCGGGAAGACGAGGGCCAGGGAAGGTTTCCCGTTGAGCAGATCGGCCGGCATTTCGACACGGACCGGCACCGCCGCACCGCCGCCCGCCTGCAGACGCCGGAGGGCGTCCGCGATCGGCCGGAAACCCGGATGACGATCCGCCACCTGGCCGGCGGTGAGCGTCGCACCGGCGTTCTCGGTCCCGCCTCGGTTCGTCAAACCTACCAGCTCGGGCCGGGGAAAAGAGAGGAACCGTTGATCGCGATCGAGCAGGAAGGCGTAGCCGCTGCCCTCGCCCTGCCACGCCTGGGAGAGGCGCTGCAGGTTGGCCCGGTCGAGGGCTCTCCCGCCGGCGAGCCATCGCCGCACCTCTTCCACTCTCCGCTTGCCGGCCTCCTCCAGCTTTCCGGCGGATTGCTCCGCGACCTGCTGCCGGCCATAGGTGTTCATGACCAGCGCGATGCCCATGAAGATCAGGGAGAACAGCGCCAGAAGACCGACCACTCCCTGCCACGCCAAGCTCCCCAACCGCGGCCCGCGGCGGCTGGCCGCGGGTCGCCGCTGAGCCGCCGCGGCCGGCGCCGGTGCTTCACCGGCGGAAGGCGTTTCGACCTCGTTCATGCCTCGGGGGTCTCCTTTCGCGGATGGCAGTATCCCGGGCGCCGCGTTGCATCAAGCATTCCGCATTATATGACCTGCTTTACTACGGAGGATACGCACGCGATGAGGGCGAGGCCAGTTTTTTTTAGACTCTAACAGATAATTTGAGGCGAGCGCAAATTCCATGCGGGCGCGCATCCCCACCCTGACTTCACAGCTTCATCGCATGTTCGTCACAGGTTCGGCTAGTCAATATGCAGCACGTCAAAGGGGGTCCTGGGGCGCAGACTCATGACAGGTAAGAGCGCGTCACAGAATAACTGTTCCAGTTCTGATCGAGTCAACT
>DASWQX010000181.1:0-5403 GCA_036403495.1 Thermoanaerobaculia bacterium | reverse complement strand
CGGCTCGCCGAACGGTCAGGAGACAAGGTGTCACGGCGAGCCCGCGGGGAACTATCCCGTGACGGCGACCGTCAGTGCGGCCCAAGCCGATGCGCTGGGCTCGACGAACACCGCCTCCACCAACATCTTTCTGTATCCGCCGGTGATCGAATACAAGGTGGCGATCACAAACTTCCCCGCGACGGCGGCGCCTGGAACCATCGCCGAATATGAGTTCGAGGTGCGGAGCACAGGTGACAGGCCCTCCGACAAGCTGAAGCTTTCGGCGACGATTCAGGGGATGGCCGGAACCATGCTGCCACTGACGGCAACCAACAACCCCAATGGCGCCAACGGCTCAACCCTGCCCAACACCGTCTTGCAGTCCATCGATTGCTTGTCGACGGTGCTGGGAACCTATCCTCCCGGATCGGTGTTCCCCAGCGTACCGGCTCCCTGGCAGACCTGCCCGACAACCGGCCTGATCCCGATTCCCGTGCCATCCAGCGTAACCAATACCTCTCCAGTCACCGGATTTCCGAACAGCAACTTTCTGGACAATCTGCCCGGGATCCTGGATGCTCCGCCGACCGGTGGCGTAATGAGATTCAAGGCCCATGTCCTGGTGGGCGATCCTGTCTGCGTGGGCGCGGGGGACACCGGGACGCGGGACCTGGTCTTCACGTTTGGCGTCACCGGCCTCCCGGAGACGAAGACGGGTGCGACTCCCGCGGACAATATGGCGACCGTCACGACCCAGGTGCCCGGCGCCTGCAAGGTGGCCGACATTCAGCTCATCACCAGCGGCACGCCTCCCAGCTTCAGCCTCAACGGCAGCGGCGTCGGCACCTGGACCCATACCGTCACCGTGACGAATCTCAGCTCGGGAGGCGCTGCAGGCACAGCCACGAATGTGCCGGTGACCTTCGAGCATCACCAGTTTGCGTTCACCGAGACGCAGGGCCCCCTGACGTGCACCTCCGTGCCGCCGGGATTCTGCCCGCCGCTGACCGGAGGTATTGGAAACACGGGCGGCTTCTCGTTCACGACGACGATCGCTTCCCTGCCGCCACTGGCTGCCGTCACTTTTTCGCAACCGGTGACCGAGACCCGGACCGCCTGCTGGTTTGCCGGCACCTCGGCACTGATCAACTTGTCGGGCCTCGCAGATCCGTCGCCAGCGGTTTTTGATCCGGTGTACAGCTCCACGACACCGCCTCGACCCATGGACTTCACGCCCGGGAGCAATCCATTCTTCGGTAACAACGGCGAGCAGACCGTGGTCACCGTCACGGGGCTGACCCAGTGCCCCGGAGGCGGTGGCAGCGGCTCGCCTCCCGGCATCGTCATCGTCAAGTCCGGCCCCTTCGCGTCCGCCGCCGACGCCAATGCGGGAACGCCGGTCATCGCCACCGTCCTGCCGGATGCGACCCAGGTCTGGTACAAGGTCGTCCTGACCAACACCAACAGCACCGTGCCCTTGTTGCTGGGGGACGTTTCAGATACCAATTTCTTCGTCTCCGGAGTCAACGCCACGCCTCCCTCCGGCTTCACCCATACCGGCAACACCCTGGCCGGTTGGGGCATCACCTGTGCCGCGTCCCCGGCGACCGAAACGTGTCATGAGCTCGCGACGACGCCGATCCCCAGCGGCTACAACAATCAGTTGAAGCTCAGCTACGATCCCGCGCTGCACAGCGGCAGCGCGCAGGTTGGGTTGGCGCCTCTGGCGACGCTGACGTATGTCATCCCCTTTACGACGCCGACGCACACGAACAAGTGCCAGCCGATCCTGTCGGGCTCCAACACCGTGACGGCCGCGTACGTCGACGCGGTGGGCGCCGGCGCGATCGCCGGGCCCAGCTCGGTCAATCAGTCCATTGGCACGCCGCCCTGTGTTCCCGGCGTGTTGAGCCTTCAGAAGGTGATCGTGGCGCCGGCGACCGCCAGCAGCATCCCGCCGACCGGGCTGATCACCTATGACGTCACGTTGGCGAATACGTCCGCTACGGCAACCCTGGATATTCCGCGTTTTGTCGATACCCCGAACGCCCCCGGCGTGACGATCTCCGTGGTCGGCATCAGCTGTACGGTGCTGAGCGGCGGGGCCAAATGCCCGCCGACTCCGGTCGTCGCAGGCATCAAGGTGCCGGCCGTCGGCAGCCCGACGCCGCTCCCGGCCCCGTTCGACATCGACCATGAATGGGGCTTTGCCGGTAACAACACGTTCCCGCCCAACAGCTCGGTCAAATTCACGATCACCGTGCAACTGAGCAATCCAACCCGGGACTTCACCTTCATCGCCAACGCCGCGACTTTTTCGGGCGAGAACGATCCCAACGGTTGGACTCCGGCGAGCCAGACCGTATTCATTGTTCCGCCCCCCATCCCTGAGCTGAGCCTGCAGAAGAGAGTCTCGACGCAGATCGCCGGACCGAGCACGCTGGTGACCTACACGGTGACCGTGAGCAACATCGGAGCCGCGGCGGCCAACAACGCGGTGTTTACCGACGCCTTGCCCGCCGCCCTTCTCGCCACCAATCCCAGCGGGTACATCAACGTGACGTGCACGGATCTCACCGCTCAGGCATTCGTGCCTTCCCCCAAGGGGGTCGTGGTGTGTCCGAGCATCACCAGCAACGCGTCAGGGCTGAGCGCGACGATCGCGACGTTCGGCGCCAACACCGCCTTGAAATTCACCTATCAGGCGCTGATGCCGTCAACTCCCGTATCGATCGACAACCTGGCTTCAGTGACCGCGCCCAGCGTGTCCGGCGTCCTCAGCTTTGGCGCGGGCACGGCGCAGTCGCGCGAAAACGTTCAGGTGATCGCGGCACCCACCGGGCCTCCGGACATCCCGACGCTTTCGGAGCAGGCGCTGATCCTGCTCGCCGCCGTTCTGGCGCTGCTGGGCATCGCGGTGATCCGCCGGCGCGCCGCCGTGCATTGAGCGCAAACGAAACCCGCGGTCCCGGCCGACGTTGGCCGGGACCCTGAGCGGGTCGCACGAGAAGCCTCTTGACAGAGCGCCGCCGGCTCTCTACGATACCTAGATAGTTCTGTATAGCCAGCTAGGTGAAACGATGCCAAGACAAAAGAACGACATCCTCCAGGGAACCCTGGCCCTGCTCGTGCTCAAGACGCTCGAAGCGCTGGGCAGGATGCACGGCTACGCCATCACCGCGCACATTCAACAGGCCTCGGCCGAGCTGCTCCGCGTCGAGGAGGGCTCGCTCTATCCGGCGCTCCACCGCATGGAGCAGGACGGCTGGGTGCGCGCGGAATGGGGCACCACGGAAAAGAACCGGCAGGCCCGCTTCTATACGCTCACCGCCGCCGGCCGCAAACAGCTCGCGAAGGAGCAGGAGAGCTGGGCCCGTCTCACCGAGGGCGTACGCCGCGTTCTGCGGTACGCCTGACCCGTATCGCGAGGACTTCGATCCATGGCCTTCTACCAACGGTTCGTCAATCTGATGCGGTCCGAGCGGCTGTCGCGGGACCTCGAGCGCGAGATGGCATTCCATGTCTCCGAACGCTCCGACGAGCTGGTGGCTGGGGGCCTGAGCGAGCCCGAGGCGCGACGGGAGGCGCAGCGGCGATTCGGCAACCGCGCCTTGCAGAAGGAACGGATGCGCGACGCGGACGTCCTCGTCTGGCTCGAATCGATCCTCGCCGACCTGCGGTACGCGGCGCGGGCCTTGCGCGCCAGCCCAGGCTTCGCGCTGGTCGCGATCCTGTCGCTGGGCCTCGGCATCGGCGCCAACACCGCCATCTTCAGCCTGATCGATGCGGTGATGCTGAAATCGCTGCCGGTGAGCCATCCGGAAGAGCTGGTGCAGGTGACGATCGACGACAACAACATTCTCACCAATCCGATCTGGGAGCAGTTGCGGAGCCGGAAGGATCTTTTTTCCAGCGTCTTTGCCTTCACCGCCGGCAGAGAGCCGGCCTTCGACCTGGCGAACGGCGGCGAATCCCGGCGCGTCCCCGGGGCCTGGGTCAGCGGCGGATTCTTCTCAGGGCTGGGGGTCCACGCCGCCGCCGGCCGCCTGCTGCGATTTGAGGACGACGTCCGCGGCTGCCCGGCGGTCGCCATCCTCAGCTACGGCTTCTGGCAGAGCCAGTTCGGCGGCCAGGCGGCGGCCATCGGAAAAACCCTTTCTCTCGACAACCATCCCTTCGAGATCATCGGCGTGACCGCCCCCGGGTTCTTCGGCGTCGACGTCGGCCGTTCGCCCCAGATCTACGCGCCGCTGTGCGCGGAGGCGATCGTCCACGGTCCGGAGAGCATGCTCGACAAGCGCTCGACCTGGTTTCTCAACGTCGTCGGCCGGCCGCGGACGGGAATGCCGGCGGAGCAGTTCCGCGCCCGCCTCGCAGGCGAGTCCCGGGCGGTGTTCTCCGCCACGCTGCCACCCAACTTCGGTCCTGACAGCCAGCGCAAGTATATGAAAGGCATCCTGCGCTTCAAGGAGGTGGCGAAAGGGCTCTCCGAGCTCAGGCTGCGCTATCGCGAGGCCCTGCTGATCCTCCTGGGCGTGGTCGGCCTCGTGCTGCTCATCGCCTGCGCGAACGTCGCCAACCTGCTGCTGGCGCGCGCCACCGTCCGGCGGCGAGAGATGGCCGTCCGCATCTCGATCGGCGCCGGGCGCCGGCGGCTGGTCCGGCAACTGCTGACCGAGAGCGTGCTGCTCTCGCTGGCCGGCGCGGCGGTTGGGGTACCGTTCGCGTACTGGGGGAGCCGGCTGTTGGTGGGCTTCTTCTCCACTCGCACCAACCCGACCTGGCTCGACCTCTCGGTCGACGGCCGCGTGCTCGCTTTTACCATCGCCGTCGCGATGGCCACCGGTGTCCTTTTCGGGCTGGCGCCGGCGTGGCAGGCGACGCACATCGATCCGCAGGCGGCGATGAAAGAAAAAGGGCGCGGGACGCCCAGGGGATCGTCGCGTTTCTCCCTCGGCAAGGCGCTGGTGATCGGCCAGGTGGCGCTCTCTCTGGTGCTGGTGGCCGTCGCCGGGCTGCTGCTGGGGAGCTTCCGCAGGCTCGCGACGCTCGATCCGGGATTCCGGCGGGACGGCGTGCTGCTGATCGCGATCGAGCTGCGCGACAAGCCGTCTCCGGACGGACCGCGAAACGTGAGCTATCGCGAGACGCTCGACCGCCTCCGCGCCCTTCCCGGCGTGCGCTCGGCGAGCGCCTCGATGCTCACTCCCGTCAGCGGCCAGGGGTGGAACGAAGAGCTCCTGGTCGACGGCTATGTGCCCAAGGCCCCCTACGACAACCTCATCTGGTTCAACGCGGTGAGCGACGGCTTCTTCTCTACCCTGGGCACCCGGGTCGTCCTCGGCCGGGACTTCGACGGCCACGAAGGACCCGGCTCGCCGTTGGTCGCCATCCTCAACCAGACGGCGGCGCGGAAGCTCT
>DASWQX010000180.1:0-3709 GCA_036403495.1 Thermoanaerobaculia bacterium | reverse complement strand
CGGAGTTCGTGCAGGACAACCATTCGTTCTCCGTCCGCGACACCCTGCGCGGCCTCCACGCCCAGGTCCGCAACCCGCAGGGGAAGCTGATCCGCGCCATCCTCGGCGAGATCCTCGACGTGGCGGTCGACATCCGCCCGGGCTCGCCGACCTGCGGCCACTGGGTGAGCGCCCTGCTCTCGGGCGAGAACCACCACCAGCTCTGGGTCCCCCCCGGCTTCGCCCACGGCTTCTGCGTCACCTCCGCCAGCGCGCACGTCCAGTACAAGTGCACGGCGCTCTACGACCGCGACGACGAGATCGCCATCCAGTGGAACGACCCCGCGATCGGCGTCGAGTGGCCCACTGCGGCGCCGCTGCTCGGCCCCCGTGACGTGGCCGCTCCGACGCTGGCGGAAATCCTGCATAAGTTGAAGGGACATGGCGACCAACTTTGAGAAGTCCCGCGTGGGAACTCCCGTGCCGCCGGCCGGGGTGATCTCCGCCGCCGCCCCGGAAGGAGATCTCTTCACGCCGCGCGACCTCCGCCAGATGGCCGAGATGGGCCTCTCGCCCAAGGAAGCCGCGCGGCAGGTGGAGCTCTTCCGCAATCCGCCGCCGTACACCCGCGTGCTACGCCCCTGCCGCCCTGGCGACGGCATCCGCTCGCTGACGCTGGCCGAGCACGCCGACCTGCTGAGCCATTTCGACGCCGCGGCCCGCCGCGGGCGCGTCGCCAAGCTCGTCCCCGCCTCCGGCGCCGCGACGCGGATGTTCAACGACCTGCTCGCCTTCGCCGCCGGTCCGCCGGACGCCGAGCCCAGTGCCGCGGTGAAGGCGTTCTTCGCCGACCTCCGCCGCTTCGCCTTCCACGACGACCTCGCGGCGGCCCTCGCCGCCCAGGGGGTCGACCTCGACGCGGCCGCGACCAGTGGCACGAGCGGCGACTGGCGCACCGTGGCCGTCGCGCTGCTGGAGACCCCCGGGCTCGGCCACGCCGAGCTCCCCAAGGGACTCCTCCCCTTCCACCGCTATCCGGAGAGCCCGCGGACCCCGTTCGAGGAGCACTTGGTGGAAGCGGCGGGGATCGCCTGCGACGACGACGGCCTCTGCCTCCTCCACTTCACCGTCTCGCCCGATCATCAGGAGGGGTTCGAGCGCCTCCTCGACCGCGTGCGCCCGGCACTGGAGGAGCGCTCCGGCAGCCGCTTCGAGGTCTCCTTCTCGACCCAGCGGCGGGCCACCGACACACTCGCCGTCGACCTCCAGAACCGCCCCATCCGCCTCGCCGACGGCTCCCTGATGTTCCGCCCCGGCGGCCACGGCGCGCTGATCGAGAACCTCAACGACCTCGGCCGCGACGGCTGGGACATCGTGCTGCTGAAGAACATCGACAACGTCGTGCCCGACGACCGCAAGCCGGTGGTCCACCTCTGGAAGCGGCTGCTGGGCGGCTGCCTGCTGGCGGTGCGCGAGGCGGCGTTCGGCCACCTCGACCGCCTGGAGGCGCTGGACGGCATCCGCGGCAAGCGGGCCGAGACCGTGCTGCGAGCGGCGGCGGAGTTCCTCGCCACCGAGCTCTGCCGGCCGCTGCCGGAGGGTTTCGCCACCGCCGATTTGCAGGAGCGCAAGCGTTTCCTCATGGAGGCGCTCGACCGTCCGATCCGCGTCTGCGGCGTGGTGCGCAACCAGGGGGAGCCCGGCGGCGGCCCGTTCTGGGTGGAATCCCCCTCGGGCGGGATCTCGCCGCAGATCGTCGAGGCTTCGCAGATCGATCCCAAGGACCCCGAGCAGCAGGCGGTGCTGAAGGCCTCCACCCACTTCAACCCGGTGGACATCTCGTGCGGCCTGCGCGACCGCCACGGCCGACCCTACGACCTCCACCGCTTCGTGGACCCCGCGACGGTCTTCATCGCCGAGAAGACCTTCGAAGGGCGGCCGATCAAGGCCCTGGAGCGCCCCGGCCTCTGGAACGGCGCCATGGCCGGATGGAACACGGTCTTCGTGGAGGTGCCGGACGCGACGTTCGCGCCGGTGAAGACGGTACTGGATCTGCTGCGGGCGGAGCACCAGTAGGGAAAATCGGATTTCTGCCCCGAAGGGGCAACGGCATGTAGCCTGGGGCGTCAGCCCCAGGAAGGAGATGCCGATGAAGTCCAAAGCCCCGAAGGGGCGACGGCAAACCCAAGCTTGGAGGAAGACTGCCGTCGCCCCTTCGGGGCGCTGAAATTGCTTTGGAACCGGCTACCTGGGGCTCACGCCCCAGGCTACATGCCTGGGCTCCTTCAGAGCCCTCAGGACAACAGCTTCTTCACCCATCGTTTGAAGCTGAGCTTCCGGCCCACCCCATTGGCGCCGGCCAGATCCTTCGCTCCGATTTCGGCGAGTACCGCCTTGGTCTGCTCCCCCAGATCCGGCACGACGCCGCCGGCCGCGGGGCGCTCGCCGTCGAAACGGGCGGGAAAGGCGAGGCGCGGCAGGCGGTCCGGTCCCACGCCGATCATTTCTCGCGCCGCTACCTGCGGGTGAGCCCGCGCCTCCGCCGCCGAGAGCACCGGCTCGACGGGGATGTCCTCGCGGCCGAGCAGGGCGAGCCATTCGCGGCGGGTCCGCCCGCGGAACAGCTCCTTCATTTCCCGCCGGACCCGTAGCGACGAGCTGTAATGGCGCGGCTTGAGATCTTCCCGCCCGGCCAGCCGGCAGAAGCGCTCCCAGAAGTGCGGCTCCAGGGCGCCCAGCGCGAGCGTCTTCCCGTCGGCCGTCTCGTAGAGGTTGTAGCAGGGGAACGCGCCCGTCAGCGGCAGCCGCTCCCCCACGACTCGCGGTCTCTCCGCCTCCGCCGCCCAGGCGGTGAGGTTGGCGTGCAGGCCGGCGTCGAGCAGCGCGACGTCCACCCGCTTCCCCTCGCCCGTGCGCTCGCGCTCGAAGAGGGCGGCGAGGATCGCCGTGACGATGCTCCAGGCGCCGATCTGGTCGGCCACCTGGACGCCCGGCATGGCGGCGGTCGGCGCCAGCGTCCCCGCCACTGCCTGATACGTAAGGTCATGTCCGGCGCGGGCGGCGTAGGGTCCGTCCTGACCCCAGCCGGAGATCGAGGCGATGACGAGCCGCGGATAGCGCGCCCGCAGATCTTCGGGCGGAAAGCCGAGCCGCGCCAGCGTCCCCGGGCGGAAGCTCTCGATCAGCACGTCCGCCTTCGCGATCAGCCGCTCCAGCGCCTCGCGCCCGCCCTCCTGCTTCAGGTCGAGCGCCACGCTCTCCACCCCGGCGAGGAGGATGGCGCCCAGCGCGCCGATCCCCTCGCGGATCGGCGGTGAATTCCGGATCGGATCGCCCTGCGCCGACTCCTCCACCTTCACCACTCGCGCCCCGAGGTCCGCCAGCAATCGCGCCGCGAGGGGACCCGGTAGATGGCGAGAGAGGTCGAGGACGAGGAGGCCGGAGAGAGGAGAGGACACTACTCTCGCTCGACGACCATCGAGAACCCGACGCCGCCCGCGGCGCAGACGGTGACCAGCCCGAGGTTCTTGTCCCGGCGGCGGAGCTCGGCGAGGAGCTGCATGACCACGCGGGCGCCGGTGGCGCCGAAGGGGTGGCCGATGGCGATCGAGCCGCCGGTGACGTTGAAGCGGTCGAAGTCCACCACCCCGAGCGGCTCGCTCCGCCCCAGCTCTTCCTGGGCGAACTTCTGCGAGGCGAAGCCTTTCAGATTGGAGAGGATCTGCGCCGC
>DASWQX010000179.1:0-2342 GCA_036403495.1 Thermoanaerobaculia bacterium | reverse complement strand
TTCTTCCTGGAGATGAACACCCGCCTCCAGGTGGAGCACCCGGTCACCGAGCTGGTCACCGGCCTTGACCTCGTGCGGACACAGATCCGCGTCGCCGAGGGGGAGCCGCTCGGCCCCGAATTCGACGACGTCCAGCCGCGCGGCCACGCGATCGAGGTGCGCCTCTACGCCGAGGACCCCTGGCAGCGCTTCGCCCCCTCGCCCGGCCGGATCGACGCGCTCCGCTGGCCCGACGGTCCGGGCGTGCGCGTGGACGCCGGGGTCTACGAGGGCTCGGAGGTCTCGATCTACTACGACCCGATGCTGGCCAAGCTGATCGTCTGGGCCGCCGACCGCGAGAGCGCCCTGGAGCGCCTGGAGCGCGCCCTCGCGGAGCTGCGCGTGGAGGGGATCCGCACCACCGCCCCCCTCTTCCGCGCCCTCCTCGCCGACGCCGATTTCCGCTCCGGCAACCTCGACATCGGCATGCTCGACCGCAAGCTGGCCGCGGACGAGCTGCACCCGGTCGCCCCGGAGGGCGAAGAGCTGAGCGATCTCCCCTTCCTCGCCGCCGCCATCGCCCACCACGAGCAGGCGCACCGGCAGAGCGCCGCCGGTCCCGCGTCGGCGGCCACCTCCCCGCGCTCGCGCTGGGGCCTCGCCGCTCGCCGCGACGCCGTCCGGGGGGGATCATGGACCTGATCGTCCGCCAGGGAGAGCGCGAAGAGAAGGTCCGCGTACGCCGCATCGACGCCGGTTTTGAAGTGATGGTCGGCGAGCGCTCCTACACCGTGGACGCCCTCAACGCCCGCGCCGGCCTGCTCAGCCTGCGGATCGGCGCGGCCGAAGGCGTGATCGCGCATCACGAGGTGGCCGTCCGCCCGCAGGGGGAGGGGATCTACTGGGTGAGCACCGCGCAGGGCGCCGGCCCCGTCGAGGTCGCCGACCCGCTCGCCTATCTCGCCGCCCACACCCACGGCGCCGGCGGCAAGCGCCGCCAGCGGGTGGACGCCTACATGCCCGGCCGCGTCACCGCCGTCCTGGTCGAGGAGGGCGCCGCGGTCGTCAAGGGGCAGGGGATCATCGTCCTCGAGGCGATGAAGATGGAGAACGAGATCCGCGCCGAGCACGACGGCACCGTGAGCAAGATCCATGTCCAGCCGGGGCAGGCGGTCGATCTGGGCAACCCGCTGTTCGAGATGGAGTAGGGGGGATGTCCCCCCGCGCCCTCAAGCTCCTCCTCTTCGGCGCCTTCGCCATCCTCTGCCTCCACGGCCTGATCTGGGATTCCCCCACGGTCGACGAGTTCACCCATCTCCCGGCCGGCGTCTTCTATCTGAAGACAGGCGACTTCGACCTCGCCGCCCGCACGCCGCCGCTGATCAAGGTCCTGGCGGCGCTGCCGCTGATGCCGCTCGACCCTCAAATCCGCACGGTCAAGCCCGCCCGCGAGAGCGCCTGGTATCCGTGGCTCCTCGGCACCGACTTCATGCAGCGGAACCGGCCGGTCTACGATCGCCTCTTCCTGCTCGGCCGGCTCCCCATCGTCGCCCTCGGGCTGCTGATGGGGCTGATCGTCTACCTCTGGGCGCGCGACCTCTACGGTCCGGCGGCCGGGGTGGTGGCGCTCACCTTCTTCGCCTTCAATCCGACGCTGATCGCTCACTCGCACATCGTCACCGCGGACGTGGGGGCGGCCACGTTCCTGGTGCTGGCGCTCTACGCCTTCTATCGCTGGGCTCTCCAGCCGACGCCCCTCCGGATGCTCGCCGCCGGCGCCGCGCTGGGCGTCGCGCAGCTCGCCAAGGGCACGGCGGTCCTGCTCTATCCGATCCTCCTGCTGCTGCTGGTGATCTCGCTGGTCCGCGGAGAGCGGCCGATCGGCCGCCGGCTCGGCGCCTTCGTGGCGATGGTCGTGCTGAGCCTGGCCGTGCTCAACGCCGGCTATCTCTTTCAGGGCACCGGCCGGCCGCTGGGATCGTTCGACTTCCAGAGCCGTTTCATGAAGGGGATCGCCGGCCATCTCCCCTCAGCCCTGCCGATGCCGCTCCCGGCGCCCTACCTCGTGGGCTTCGACGGCGTGCGGCTGGACGCCGAGGCGGGGGAGTTCCCGAACTACCTTTTCGGCCGCTGGTCGCGCCAGGGGACGCCGCTCTACTACCTGATCTGCCTCCTCTTCAAGACGCCGCTGCCGCTGCTGGCCGCCTGCCTGCTCGCCCCGTTCGTCCGCCCCCGGCTCCGCCCGCGCGGCGAGATCTACCTCGGCCTGCCGCTCGCGGTCCTCCTGATCTCCTACTCGGTGCTCACGGGCAACGTGAACTACGGCATCCGGCACATCCTCTCGGCCTTCCCGCTGCTCTTCG
>DASWQX010000178.1:0-13275 GCA_036403495.1 Thermoanaerobaculia bacterium | reverse complement strand
CCGAGAAGAAGTCGAACGTCTTGCGGATCTCCGACGCCATCTCCGACGACACGGCGTCGAGCACCGGCCGGGCGTCGGCCGGGGAGTAGCGGTCCACCGACTCACCCTGCTTGAGCCCCTCGGACTGCGCGAAGGAGAGGTTGAACTCGCGCTGCAGCGCCTCGGTGAACTGGTTGCCGCCGAACGAGATGTCGCGCCAGAAGACGGTGGTGCCGCGGGCCAGGATGTTGATGTTGGTCACCCCGGCGCCCATGTTGATCAATGCCACGACCTTGCGCGGATCGAGGTCGTAGTTCACCTCGTAGGCGTTCTGCACCGCGAAGACGTCGACGTCCACCACCGTCGGGGTCTTGCCCGTCTGGCTGATCACCGACACGTAGTCGTTGACCTTGTCGCGCTTCACGGCCACCAGCAGGACCTCCATGTTGTCCCGCCCCGGCTCGCCCTCGGAGAGCACCACGTAGTCCAGCCGCACGTCGTTGATGTCGAACGGGATGTACTGCTCCGCCTCCCACTGGATGGAGTCGGCCAGCTCCTCCTCGC
Source organism: Thermoanaerobaculia bacterium (assembly GCA_036403495.1). Lineage (GTDB taxonomy): Bacteria > Acidobacteriota > Thermoanaerobaculia > Multivoradales > UBA5704 > DATARR01. The sequence continues at coordinate 12,732 of DASWQX010000178.1, read as the reverse complement.
TCATCGCCGGCAACTGGATCTTCTTGATGATGACCGAGTGCCCCGACAGCGACGTCGCATAGTTCGGACCCTTCACCTTGGTCTGGTCGTTGAGGCGGTGAATGGCGTCCACCACCAGCGACGAGTCCATGATCGAGCCGTCCACGATCGCTTCCGGCGACAACGGCTCGACACCCAGGCGCTGCAGGTGGAACTCCCCCTTGCGCTCGCGCAGCTCGACCAACTTGATGGCCGAGCTCCCGATGTCCAGACCCACTACGCCTTTTTTGGTACGGGAGAAGAGCACTTTGAACTCCCCCAAAGTCCAACGTTCAAGGCAACTTACTGGCGCTTACTTAAAGCTTCGCTGCAAGCTACCAGCAAATAACGCCCGTGTCAAGACGCCCATGTATCTATGGCTATATTGTCCAGTGACGGAACTCTACACCCCTGTTCGAACGGTTGCAAGAGGAATTTTCCCCGATTCCATGGGGGTTTGCGCGACCTCCTCCGGCGCCGGGGCGACCCGGAGACCCGGTCTGAAAGCGGCACGGAGAGAGGGGAAAAAGAGGCGCCTCGGGACGACGGCCTCTATATGTTGGGGTCGCGGTGGAGGCTACCCCCGGATGATGCGATCAGGGCCTCCGGACGGCTCGCCGGGCTTCCGGCCGGAAAAGACGATCCCGATGTAGGATCGGCTCATTCTCTGGAGATCGACATGGACAAGCTTCTGCTGGGCTGTCTGCTGGGTGCGCTGGCCGGAGGGATCGCCGTCGCCATGATGCTCCCCATGAAGTTCCCCGACCGCCGCGCTGCGCTTCTGGGCGCCTTCTGCAACCGCTTCCTGATCGGCTTCGTCGTCGGCGCCACCGTCCTCCCCCTCCCGCCCCTCGCCGGCGGCGCGCTGATCGGCTTCCTGGTCAGCCTCCCCGACGCCATCATTACCAAGGCCTACGCGCCGATCCTGATCCTTGGCACCCTCTTTGGCGCCCTGATCGGGTTGGCCGTGGCAACCTGGGGAGTGTGAGTCCGGAGCTCGTCGCTGCCGGTCGACAGCCTTCAATTGTGTAGTACTCTCCAAAGCTCAACCGGCTCCAGTCGCCAAAGGAGATCGTCCCCATGAAGATTGCCAGATTGCTTCTGCTCAGTGGATTGCTCCTCGCGGTGTTCGCCCCGATTCACGCCCCGCTCTCGCAATGCCGGATCATCGCCTGTAACGAACAATGCGGCGGCCCTGGCACGGGTCAGTGCGTGAACGGCTTCTGCCAGTGCATCTAGTCCGCAGAGTCGCTTGACCCCGCGCCGTCCTGGGAATACGACAGGCTGCCACCGCTCTCTACAGCGAAGCATACCGAGGCACTTTGGCCCGAAAAAGGGTGTCGAGCGCCTCCATCGCACCGGCGGACGTGAAGCCGTCCCGTGGCAGCCAGTACATCACGTGCTCGTTGGGATAGACGAGGAAACCCGCCGGCGTCCGGAGGACCTTGAACACTGCGGCCCAGGCGGAACGGCTCTCCGCCAGCCCTACCGCCTGGGCGGAAATTCCATCGTCCGAAAGCGCGTATTCCAACTGCGCGTCAGCGTCCGGCCTGAGCCGGAACCGCCGGCGGTGCCACCAGCGAGCCTCGAGCGGCACCAGAACCAGAAGATAGAAAGAGGCGACGAGCATCACGACCGAGGAGACCGCGAAGCCGTGGCTGAGGAGGCTCCAGGTCGAAACGATCAGGACCGCGCCGAGAACGGAATAGCCCAGCCATCGGAAAGGCCAGCGGAAGTTCCGCTTCCAATGGAAGCGTTTGGCTCTCCAGGCCTCCGCCTCGGTCCAGCGATACTTGCAGATCCAAGGTGGCTGCAAAGGCGCCACCTCCCCAGCCGTCTCGTTCCTCTTGGGATCGCTCATCGGTTCAGCCCTCCGGTCGTCTCGTTCCTGATGTTCGAGCGGCCGATTCTATTTCGTCCGGCCGATTTCGGTAGAATCGCCTTTCCCGTGACGCCGAGGACTGGTGAAAACCGAAGCGACCTCGCCGCTGCGGAGACGACCCGCCGTCTCCGTGACCTTCGGAGATTGTCGTCGAGCGTCTGGGTCGTCTCTACGGCACGATGGTGCGATGGCCAGAGATAGTGATGACGGGGGCCGGAGTCTCCCCAACATCGCCATAACCTTATCTTTGGCCGCCGCTTCGACGTTGCGTAGAGACGTCCCAGACGATGTGCTCCGACCCTTCGAAGGCCTGCAACGGCGGGGCGTCTCCGCAGCGGCGGGTTCCCTTGGGTCCTCCGCCACCGTTGGGCGTCGCGACCTTCTGCTCAGCTCTTCAACTTCGCGCCTCCCACCCAGATCGCGGACACCTCAGCCGCGCTACTTTTCCCGCAATTCCTTGATGAGCCGCAGCATGTCCACCCCGAACCCATTCCGCTCATATAGATCCCTGGCCCGCTTGTTCTCCTCGAAAACGTTGAGCGTCAACAATCGATAGCCACGCCCGACCGCCCACTCCTCGATCGCCGCCATCAGCGCCCGTCCAACGCCTCTTCCCTCTCCTGCTTCGGCCACGGCGAGAATCGCCAGATGTCCATGCGCTTCCTGGGTGAAATAATCCGTCATCGTCGTCGCATAGGCGACTCCGAGCGGCCCGTCGAGCGGATGCTCGGCGATCAACAGGACGGCGCCCGCTTCCAACCGATTGAACGCGGCCCCCAGAGTCCGCAACTCGCCGGCATCCAGCTCTTCGGTGGATCGCAGACCCGAGGGCGCGAACGTCCGCAGCCGTGGCATGAGGCCCAGAGCGAACGCACGGTCGGCTTCGGTGGCGGGGCGGATGATCAGCTCGTCGGAAACGCTCATTATTTCAACCCAAGTTTCTCATTCCGTTCCAACTTCTCCACCGCCTCCGCCAACCGCTTCCGCCGCGTCTCCTCCTTCTTGGCGTCCTCGATCCAGCGCACGTACAGGCGCCGATAGGAAGGGGCGAGATTCGAGAAATTCGTCCACGCCACATCGTTGGCCCGCAGCATGGCTTCAATATAGCCCGGAACGAGATCGTCCGCCGCGATTTTCACAGCCGCGTCCTCCGTATCCTCCGGAGGCGCCTTTGCCAAACCCGCGGCCGTCATCTTTCCTTCCGCGACCATCTTGGCGAATCGCCGCCGGTTGGGCTCCGACCACTTGCTCTTCGCTTTCCGCGGGGTGAACTTCTGAGCGTACCGGTTCGCGTCGATCGTGCGGACGATGCTGTCGATCCACCCGAAGCAGAGCGCCTCCTCGACCGCGGCGTCATACTCCACCCGCGGCTCGCCGGTGTGGCGCTTGTTGTAGACGAGCCAGATCTCGGTTTCGCGGCCGTGGTGGGCCGCGAGCCAGGATCGCCAGTCGGCGCGGGTGGTGGGGTGGAGAGTGGTCATAAGTCAGGGCTTCTGAAGAATAAGAGGTTCCCACCCTAGCGACAGGTCGTCGTCTCTAACCTCTACCTCCTCATCGTTCTTCCGCTTGTAAACCCTGACCTCCGATGAAGAACATCCCCAAGCCTCTGCCATGGCTTTCCGTATTAGGCTTACCAGTGCTTGGTTAGATGTCCCGCTAACCCACGCTTCCACGTCGAGCATAGGCATAGATGATGGTCCAGACCAAACTCCAACTGGCTTGATCGCGACTCTATCAGGAGCATTACGCCATGTTGCGATAGCCTCGTAGTCAAGGAAGGTTAAATCCGCCCTCGCCAGCGGCAACTTCCCTGGGGCACCCCCATACAAAACAATCCAATATGCACAGTGTAATTTTACTCCATCGTCATCGCTAAGGTCAGCGATCATCCTTGCCTGATCAGACGCCCAACCTGCCAGACAAGATGAATCAGCCAAAGGAACCGCGTCATCTCGAGCAGCTTTTCTTGTAGAGCCACGGATGATTCCTACAACCCCTGGCATGCGGTCGCCCCTAATTCCACCGACAGTAATGACCCCGGCGCCCCCAAAAGGGTTCATTGTATCAAGTGTAGAGGTAGAGATCGCAGCCCTTCCCAAAATATCTCCTGTCGAATTAGTGAGCGTGCGGAGGAGAGGCGGCGCTAACTCTATTTCGCGGTAGCGGCCCAACGTGAGCCGGTGAAATAATTTAGATTCGTCCATGGCGAGCCAGTCAGATGCTGCGACAACACGACGACATCCCTTTTCATCTTCTACATAAAGATTGGAATCGAGAGCCGGCGCAAGCCACGCACATAGTTCTCCAAGGTCCAAAATTTCAGCCTCTACGAAATCAAAGTGTAGCAACCCACCTACCGCGCTCGGCGCGTTGTTTAGCCAGACACGGACTTTTGTGCCTCCATCCTGCAATTGTTCCTCCCTCTCAACGGGACGTACCAGTGGCCGAGACTCAATCCCCGTCCGGAATTCAAGAACCCGAGTTTCTCTTGGACTAGCATCGTATCGTCTGGTTATTACCCTGACTCGGTGTCCCCACATGAACACCGAGAAAAAGCCGATTCCAAATCGACCGGTGGGCTCAAATCCTTTAGACCACAGACCTTCATGCTCCTCCCTCATTAAGGCCGAGCCCCAGTACGTCGTACCGAAGTCGAGCAGAGGACCAGACAAGACGGCCTCCGACATACCAATTCCTGCATCTTCAACCTCGACCCAGGCACCCTGCTCGTCACTACCCAGACGTACAGTTACCCTCCCCCAATCGGTCGGGCGATTTTCCAGAAGCCGCCGGGCACGGACAGCGTCAGAGGCGTTCTGAATCAGCTCCCGGAGAGGAATGATCGGCTCGTCTTCACCATAAAGTTGTTCGCCCCCCAAACTCTTCACGATCTCAGCAACATTGGAAACGTGAAGTCGAGCGTCTATTGGACTCCATCCATCAACTTCGACGTACCTTTTGAGTCGCTGAGGGCTCTCAATTCCGGCCACTCCTTGGGCTCGTAACCGCGCAGGACGGCCTAGATCAGCAGTCAAGACATCAATCTGATGGAGTTCAGAATCTACCATGCGCAGGGTCTCTTCACAGAGCCACCAAGCATCGACATCTTCCTGAGGGAAAGGCCGGGCCGTTGTATAGATGAGACGATTTTCTTCGACGCGGGGCTTCAGGAGATAGTTCTGAAAACGCCAGTGCTTCTCAGATAACCCTTCGGGCCGACGAAGTGCTATCAAAAAACCAGGGGCACGCCGGGCGTCGAGGTGAGCGCCATCGGCTGTACGGAGCAGTATGGCGATCTTGAGCGGATCGAGTGTCCAGTCGCCTGGGCAAGTCGCAAGCGCACCACGGACCGTGTTGAACTCGTTGCCCAGCCGAGAGACCGGCCACCAGTGGCTGTGTGCGATTTTTCCGAGGAGAGGACCGATCGCTTGCCGCAGGTCAGGATCATCGATCAGGTGGTATTCGGGACCTCCTTTGTGGCGCCAAGTTACGAGCGCCAGCCGTTCGGCCTGCTTGGCGTGCAGGGCTCTCAAGCGCTCCTGGACCGCCATGCGCTCTACCTCAGGCGGCGGGCTCGCGATCTCTTCGGCCGTGGGGACGCGCTCCAGGTGTTTTCTCAAATGGGTGGATAGGGCGTCCTGCCAGCCGCTACCTTGCTTGAGCTCAGCAAGGCCGCCGGGGTAGGCAGCGAGACCGAGGCCCAGATCGTGGATCAGGAAAACCGCACCGAGCGCGAAGGCTTCCAGCGGATTGAGCGGATAGCCCGGACCGGCGATCAGGTCAGCCATCTCCCACAGGGCGTCCAGATGGGTGATGTCGTGGACGGTAAAGTCGGGAAGGTCGCGGTGGATCTCGCCGGCGAGCACCTTCGCCCGCTCCCGCAGTTTGAGCAGGGCGCTTCGCAGACGCTCCCTCGGCTCGGCGTGAGGGTCTGGAGTTGGCTGCGGGGCCAGCGTCCGCAGGAACATGGGGTTATTGGTGAAGTCCATGATTCCTTGTAGTTTATTGCATCGCGGTCCCTGTCGCCCCCGCCGGGGCTCTGGGAGGATGGGGGGACCTCGTTTCCCGGGGCTTACGCCGCCGGGCTAATTTCTGCCGCCCCTGCGGGGCTGGGCCACTTGCATCGCCAACCTGTCACCTCACGGAGGCCAGGGAAGATGAGGCTCGATTCCGGCGCTTTCCTCATCGCGGCGGTGGTCATCGCGGATTCGACGGTGCTCGGCACGGCCGGGGCGGTGGTCAGCACAGATCTGACGGTGCTCAGGCTGCCGCGGCGGTGGTAAGCGCGGATTCGGCGGTGCTCTTCCACACCGCGACGGGGGTGAGCGCGGATCCGGCGGTGCCTTGTCCGCCGTGGCGGTGGTGAGCGAAGATCTGGCGGTACTCTTCCACGCTGCGGCGGTGGTGAGCGCAGATCCGGCGGCGCTCCTGCGTGCCGAAGTCGTGGCAGTCTGCGCCGGACCAGCCGAACCTCACTTCCGCTGCGCCCTCGGACGCCCTTACGGGTGAGGGGTGATCGCGAAGATCGTCAATACCGGGATTCTGCGCTTGCCGTCGAGACGATCAGGACCGTAGGAGAAAAAGATCCGATAGGCCGCCGGTGTCTGGTTCTGAACGTAAGCCTCGAAGACTTCTTCTCCGTTCGGGCCACGAAGAGAATGGTATTTGTGAGTCTGCAACGAGGGATGCCGTGGATTGGACTCCAGCAAGCCCAAGGCCTTGCGGACCTGCTTAAGGAGGCTCTCCCGATCCGGGCTTCTCTCCAGCTCTCGGAGGGTCTCTATCACGGCGGGGACCAGCCGCAACTCGCGGTTCATTCCTGGTCGGCGTAGGCAGCGAAGGAGCCCGCGGGAACCGCCTTTCCGTCCATTGCCTCCTGAAGGCCACGACGAACGGCTTCGATCGCTTCTGGATTCCGATAGAGCCACACCTCAGAGGCCGGAATCGAAATCTGGGGGTCGAGCAGGATCTGGCCGTTCTCCTTGCGGTACACATCGAAGCGGACGTCTTCGTCGAGACCGGTCAGAGCTTTTCCGAGGGTCACTCTTTTCTTGGCATCAGGGCGGATGTCCCGAGCGACCAATACGAGATGGTCATGATCCTTGTCCTTGGTCTTTGCCATGGCTTGACGATACACGGGACAGGTGCCGGGTTCAAGTGGGAACGGCCCACCTGCCCCATGAGCTTCCCCGGTCACTATCCTGGCTTCCCAAGTCACCATCCTGCCTTCCCAGGTCGCCATCCTGCCTTCCCAAGTCACTATCTGGCTTCCCGGGCCGCCATACTGGCTTCCCAAGTCACTATACTGGCTTCCCAAGTCACTATCCTGGCTTCCCAAATCACTATACCGGCTTCCCAAGTCGCCATCCTGGCTTCCCGGGTCACTATCCTGGCTTCCCGGGCCGCCATCCTGCTTCTGTCTCTTGCCGGAGCTGGCGATCAGGTCTTGCCGTCATAACGGCGGCGACCGCCGCCGCCAGGCCCAACTGTCTGCGCTCGGCCATGCGGCGACGATCTTATCTCCAGATCTCCAGCCGGCCGCGGACCCCAAAAAAGACGGCGCCCTCGAAGGCGCCGTGCGTGATGATCGTACTGCGGCCGGTCCCGTGTCTCGCCGCGGGCCGGCTCCCAACTGGGGCCGCCTACTCGGCCTGGGCCTCGAGCGCCACTTCGGCGTCCTCGGAGAGGCGAAGCTGGTCGGCGACATATTCGATCAGGGCGGTGTCCACGATCCGCTGTTCGGCGGCGCCGCGGAGGAGGAGGACGGAAGCGGAGGCTTCGCGGTTGATGCCCAGGGCCATGAAGGTGTCCGCGGCGGAGAGGATCTCGCGCGCGGCGTTCTCGGACTGTGCCCGGCGGAGCAGCAGCGCGCCCAGCTCGAGGCCGACGAGCGCCGCCTTGTAGACGAGCTTGGCTTCCAGGAAGCCTTCCTTGACCTCGCGGAAGGCGCTCTCGGCGCGCTCCAGCTCGCCGAGGCCGGCGTTGATCTGGCCTTCCAGCCAGCGGGCTTTCAACTCGACCAGCCAGCCGCCAGAATCGAGCCCGCGCGCCTTCGCCTTCCAGAGAGCCATGCGCGCCGCGCGGAGCTGGCCGGCGTCGAGGAGGAGGCGGGCCTGGTTGTGCAGCGCCGAGTAGACGAGCGCCGGATCGCGCTCCTCGTCGAGGAGGCCGAGCCCCTGCTCGATCAGTTGCAGAGCCTGCTCGGTGTTGCCGCGGTAGCCGGCGAAGATCCCTTTCTTGAGCAGCGCCCGGCCGGCCTCGTGGTCGTCGCCGCGGCGCCGGTGGATGGTGACCACCAGGTCGAGCGCCGTCTCGGCGAGATCGAAGCGGCGGCAGTCGCCGAGGGTGGAAGCCTGGACGGTGAATAGGCGGGCGGCGAGGATCTCGTCCTGAGATCCCGAGAGGAAGATCTCGGTGGCGCGCCCAAGGGCCCGCTCGGCGGCGGAAAAATTGTCGGCCACGCGGTGGGCGTTCCCCAGCTCGATCCAGGCGCGGCAGCGGAGGTCGGCCGCGGCGGCGGCCGTCATCGGGGAGCCGAGGCTCTCGGCCAGATCGCGGGCCTGCTCGGCGAGGCGCACCATTTCCGTGGGGTTCTCATTGCGGAGCGCCCAGCTCTGCTGGAGGAGCGCTTCGAACCGCGGCATCTCCTCCGGCTGCTGCGCCGACTGCGGAATTTCCGGCAACGCCTCGACGCTGGAGGCTGCGAACGCCGCCGGCATCCTCACCTTCCTCATCTCCCGAGCCCGGGCGAGCACGGAGGTGAAGACCCGGTCGATCACCGCATCGTACTCGGCGTCCTCTTGGGGCGAGAGCGCGAGCTCGGGGGGCGGCGCAAGGCCGATCAGGGCCGCGAAGTGGGGGGCGAAAGCGGCACGGCAGGAGCTGCAGCCCCCCATCAAATGAGCCATGATGGCACGAGTGCGATCTGCGGGGGTGCGGTTCCAGGCAAAGCCTTCGAGCTCCGCCGGCGTCGGGTGATCGTTCACGCGGGACCTCCTCTCATCAACATCAAAACAGCGTAAAAAAGACTCGGGTACTCACCTGGCCTCGCAGCGCGCTACGAGGCCGCTACCTGGGACATCACCTGGGCTTGCCGTCGGGATCCACCATGCTCCCCGATCCGGAGGTGCCCGGCGGATTGACGATCGGCGGCATTGTAATGCCGTCCTTGCTAAATGGGAGCCCGGTGGAGTGCCGCGGCGCGGAGACGCCGAGGACCCCCTCCAGCCAGGACCAGGCCTGGGCCATCAGACCGCTCGCCGAGGCCGGAACCGCGTGAGCTGCGCCGCGCAGATGGGCGGCATGGGACGGCGCCGGAACCGCGAAGACAAGAGCGGCGGTCAGAGCCGTCAGAGCAACAGAGCGTCGAAGCACCTGGACCATTTGGAACCTCCTTGGGTCGGCGGATCGAGCCGGGACCGTCATGGTCCGGGCGCCCGCAAGCGCACCCTCCCCGCCCTCTCCAAAGAGAAAACCCGGGCCAAACGAGGCGCCCGGGCTTCTCTCTCCCCTCCTACAAGATACGGCAAACTACAAAGACAGCAAGTGAAAAAGGCAGAGTCCCCTCAAATCAGAACGACAACATCAGTACTTCAAAATCAGAGCCCCCTCCCTCCGGTGCTTCTCACTCCCCTCGTTCGGGCTCCAAGTTGGTCGAAGTGTAGACCGATCGTTATTAAGTGTCCTCAAGACTCGCCAAAGAACGGCTCAAAGTTCCTCAAAGGACCTCAAAGGCCGGGGCTTTTAGAGGGAAATTCAAGGTCCCGAGGGGCATTTTGGGCTCTTTTCGGAGAGAGTTACAACGACTCATCGACATTGATTGACTGGCTTAAGGACGGAAGAAGCCGGCGGGAGCTCCGGAACCGAAGGGGCCGCGGGGGCGTGCCGAGGCGCACCTATCCCTTGAGAGGGAGCGGCGGGAATTCGGGGGAACAGGTGGGGGAGTCGCGAAGGGGAGGGGACGAAGGGCCGAAGCCTAGCTCTTCGTCGTCTCGCTCTCGGGGGTCCACTTCCGCGCCGGAGCCTTGACGATCTTCCCGCTGCGCAGGCAGCGGGTGCAGACCCGGACGTGGCGCACGGCGCCGTCGATGGACGCCCGGACGCGCTGCAGGTTGGGCTCCCAGGTGCGCGACGTCACGTTGTGCGCGTGGCTGACATTGCGGCCGAAGGTCGTTCCCTTGCCGCAGATTTCACATTGCTTGGCCATGGTTTCTTTCTCCTGACTGCGCCCCGAAGGGCAGCAGAAGATAGCAGAACGGGGCGAAGATCTCAAGGGGTATGCCCTCACCTCCCCGACCCTCCTCTCCCAGCCCTCCACCCGCCCCCTCCTGGGAGAGGAGGGAGAAACGAACTCCTTCGGCGGGTTCAGAAAGCCTCGGCGGCAGCGATTTTCCTTTTGCTTTTCTCCCCTGGGGGAGTGAGGGGCTCTCCCTACCGCAGCGCCTCGGCCTGGCTGGCGCTGGTGGTGCGGCGGTCGACCCGCAGCACGCCGGAGATGGAGCGGACCTCGCGCAGCAGCTTGTCGAGCTGCTTGCGGTCGCGGAGCTGGCAGACGACGCTGATCGTGCCGCGGCCGGTCTCGCTGTGGGTGTCGGCCTCGATGGCGGTGATGTTGCTGCCGGCGCGGGTGATCGCCTCGGTCAGGCGGGCGAGCATCCCCTGCTGGTCCTCCACCTCGATCAGCAGGGAGACCTGGTAGACCTCGTTCTTCCCCTGCTCCCACTGGACGTCGATCTCCCGCTCGGGGTTGTAGAGGAGGTTCTCGACGTTCGGGCAGTCGATCCGGTGCACGGAGACCCCCCGGCCGCGGGTGATGTAGCCGACGATGTCCTCGCCCGGCAGCGGGTTGCAGCACTTGGCGAGGTAGGCGAGCAGGTCGCCGTGACCCTTGATGGTCAGCGGGCTGGTGGTAGTGCCGAAGGGGAGGATCTTGCTGACCGCCTGGCGCAGGCGCCCCGGCTTCTCGGCGGGGCTCTCGGCGAGCTTCTCCAGGCCGACCACCCGCTCGAGGATGGTGCGGGGCTCGGTCTTGCCGAAGCCGATCCGGCTGTAGAGGTCGTCGAGCTTGGAGAGCCCCTCGGACTGCAGGTAGCTCTTGAAGTCCGGCCCGTCGGTCACCTTGCGCAGGGAGAGGCCGTACTTGCGGATCTCCTTGTCGAACATCCGCCGGCCGATCTCGGTGGCGCGCTGCTTCTGCTGGGTGTTGAGCCACTGCCGGATCTTGCTCTTGGCGCGCGAGGTGGTGACCAGGTTCAGCCAGTCGCGGCTAGGGTTGCGCGCCGGGTTGGTGAGCACCTCCACCATGTCGCCGTTGGCCAGCGAGGTGCGCAGCGGCACCAGCTTGCCGTTGACCCGCGCGCCGGCGCAGTGATGGCCGAGGTCGGTATGCACCCGGTAGGCGAAGTCGAGCGGCGTGGCGCCGCGCGGGAAGGAGAAGACCTCCCCCTTGGGGGTGAAGACATAGACCTCGTCCGGATAGAGGTCGACCTTGAGTGTGGTCAGGAAAGTGCGCGGGTCCTGGACCTCCTTCTGCCACTCCAGGAGCTGCCGGAGCCAGACGATGTTGGGATCGCTCGACACCGCCTCGACGCGTCCCTCCTTGTAGCTCCAGTGGGCGGCGATCCCCTCCTCGGCGATCACCTCCATCTCGCGGGTGCGGATCTGCACCTCGAACGGCTGCCCCTGGTCGCCGACCACCGTGGTGTGCAGCGACTGGTAGAGGTTCGGCTTGGGCATCGCGATGTAGTCCTTGAACCGGCCGGGGATGGGGCGCCAGTTCTGGTGGACCACGCCGAGCGCCGCGTAGGTGTCCTTGAGGCTCGCGGTGACGATGCGGAAGGCGAGGAAGTCGTAGAGCTGGGAGATGTCGATCCCCTGCCGGCGGAGCTTCTCGTAGATCGAGTAATAGCGCTTGACGCGGAAGCTGATCTCGGCGTCGATGCCGGCGCCGTCCAGGCTCTTGGCGAGGCGGCTGCCGATGCGGTCCATGGTCGCCTGCCCGAGCTTCATCTTCTCGGCGATCTTGTTGTTGAGCTCGGCGAACTGGTGGGGATAGAGATGATAGAAGGCGAGGTCCTCGAGATCTCCCTTGACGCGCGCCATGCCCAGGCGATGGGCGATCGGCGAGTAGATCTCCAGGGTCTCGCGCGAGATCCGGCGGCGCGACTCAGCCGGCATGTGCTCCAGGGTCGCCATGTTGTGCAGCCGGTCGGCGAGCTTGACGACGATCACTCGGATGTCCTTGGCGGAGGCGAGGATCATCTTGCGGAAGGTCTCGGCCTGCGCCTCGTCGCGGCGCACGTACTCGTGGCGGCCGATCTTGGTGACCCCGTCGACGAGGCCGCAGATCTCGCCGCCGAACTCCTTCTCGAGCACCTCGCGGGTGGTGAGCGTGTCCTCCAGGACGTCGTGCAGCAGCCCCACCGCCACGCACGTCTGGTCGAACTTGAGGTCGGCCAGCAGATAGGCGACGTTGAGCGGATGGATCATGTACGGCTCGCCGGAGCGGCGCGTCTGATCCTTGTGCATCTCGGCGGAGAAGTCGTAGACCGAGCGCAGGAAGGCCGGGTCGAACGGCCGCCCATGCGTTGCCATGCAGGCGAGCACGTCGTCGAGGCGTGCCACGCCCGGCATCGTGATCGGCGGCGCGAGGCTCTTGGCGGACTGCGGCATAGGGCTGTCCCCACGCGAGGAGGAGAGACCGCTCCCGGTGGGGGTGATGATTATAAGGGGAAGTGGGGGGCGGGAGATTCCCGGGGCTCAGGAGACAGCCCCCGCCCGGGCATCAATGCCCGGGCTACGCCGGAAAAAGAAAAGCCGGCTGAAGCCGGCTC
>DASWQX010000177.1:0-1515 GCA_036403495.1 Thermoanaerobaculia bacterium | reverse complement strand
GGCGCCACCTGGACCTTCGACGCCACCTTCTCCGGCACCCAGACGGACACCGACAAGCAGATCATCTGGGTCGATCACAGCGCCACCTCGCCGTTCAAGGACAACCTCTATGCCATCTGGCACAACGGCGATCCGGCTTTCATGAACCGGCGCACCGGACCGGCCGGATCGTGGCAGACGCCGGTGCAGGTGAGCGGCGAGGAGACCAGCGGCACGGCGATCGGCGACGACGTCAAGACCAACGCCTTCGGCGACGTCTTCGGCTTCTGGCCGGACACCGGCAACAGCAAGGTTTTCGCCGTCAAGTCGACCAACGGCGGCGCCTCCTTCGGCATGCCGGTCCAGGTCGCCACCACGTTCGACAGCTACGACATCGGCGTGCCGTCGATGGCCCGCCGCCGGGCGCTCATCTACATCTCCGGCGGCGCTTACCGCACGGCGGCCAAGAACCTGGTCTACGCCTCCTGGACCGACCTGACGGGCGCCACCGGCTGCGCCTCGCCCGCCAACGAGCCGGGGACCAACGTCTCCGCCACCTGCAAGACGCGGATCTGGTTCGCCCGTTCAACCGACGGCGGCGCCACCTGGGGCGCGCCGGTGATGATCAACAATCAGGCCTCGCTCAATGATCAGTTCAACCAGTGGATGGTGGTCGACGAAACCACCGGCGCGCTGGGGATCATGTACTACGACTCCATCGGCGGCACCAGCCGCAAGAAGGTCGACGTCTGGTATCAGTCCTCCTACGACGACGGCGTCACCTGGACACTCGCGGTCAAGGTGACTTCGGCGCAGACCGACGAGACGGTCTCGGGAAGCGATACGGGCAACCAGTTCGGCGACTACAACAGCCTCTCGGGGATCGCCGGCCAGTTCTTCCCCACCTGGACCGACCGCCGGAGCAACGGCCGCGAGGAGATCTGGACCGCGAAGCTCACCGACACCCCCTGCACGCTGCCGGGAGTGCCGGCGATCGGCACCGCCACCGCGAACGGGCAGAACCAGATCCAGATCACCTGGGGCAACGGCGCGCCCGCCGCCGCCGCGTTCAACGTCTACCGCGCGGCCGGCACCTGCGCCGCGCCCGGCGCCTTCAACCAGATCGCCGCCACCGTCGCCGCCTCGCCTTACGCCGACGGCACGGTCGCCGGAGCGCTCACCTACGCTTATCAGGTCACCGGCCTCGACGCCGGCGGCCTCTGCGAGTCCGTGCCTTCCGGTTGCGTCCAGGCGACGACTCCCGGCAACTTGGTGTTCACCGACGGCTTCGAGAGCGGCGACCTCGGCGCGTGGAGCGGCGCGACGCCATAAGATTTCAGCTCGACCCCGGAGGTGATGCATGCGTCAGCTCGCGTTCTCCTGCCGTCCCGCGCTGCTCCTCGCGCTCGCCCTCGCCTCCCATTTCACCCACACCGCCCTCGCCGCCAACGCTCCCGCCGCGACGCGGAGCGAGTTGGCCGAGGTCGGCGAGGTCGCCTTCGCCAACTCCGGCGCGGCGGCGGCGCAGGAGCCGTT
>DASWQX010000176.1:0-12984 GCA_036403495.1 Thermoanaerobaculia bacterium | reverse complement strand
GCCAGCAGGACCACCATGCGGTAATCCGGCGGCAGTTTGTCCAGGGCCCGCTGGACATCCTCGTCGAGGACGTTCTCCAACAACTCGTCTTCCGGGTTCTTGATCTGCTTCGCGGCGTCCTCGCTCACCTGGTTCTCGAAGGACTCCTCGATCTCTGCAAAATCGCTCAGGGTCGGGGCCTGCTGCTTCTTGCGGTAGTTGTTGATGAAGGTGTTCTTCATGATTTTGAACAACCACGCCTTGAAGTTGGTCCCCTCCTCGAACTTGTCGTAGTACCGGTACGCCTTGAGGTAGGTCTCCTGCACGAGGTCCTCGGCGTCCTCGGAGTTGCGGGTCATCCGATAGGCCGTATTGTACAGAGCGTCTACGAACGGCATGGCAGCCGCTTCGAAGTTCCACCCTTTCTGGTGGTCGACGCTGGTCTTTGGCATGCTGACTCCCTTCAAGGTGAATCTCTCCCCTCGCCTAGGGCGATACGCACAGACGGTGCCAACGGTTTGGAGTGGCGAAAGGCCCTTTTCGGCCTTCCGTTCCGGTGAAAAACCTGAACAGGGTGTCCCTCAGGGATGACACTCCGGAGGAGCGGGAATGCGGGCTGCGTCCTCTATCGGAAAACGTCCGGGGCCCGATTCAGGAGGGTCGCCGATTCGGCACACGGGGTGCCAAAATGCGGCGCTCACTCCTGGTATTTTATTCGAGTCTCGACCAAAATGAAAGCGTTTTCATTCCCTCAGCGGTCGGCCTCTCCGAGAGAGAGGTCGAGCGAGCCGATCAACGCCACCAGGTCGCCCACCAGCCCGCCGCGGCAGATCTCCGGCAGCGCCTGGAGGTTGGCGAACGAAGGCGCCCGGACGTGGCAGCGGTAGGGGCTCGCCGCGCCGTCGCTCACCAGGTAGAAGCCGATCTCCCCCTTGGGCCCCTCGATCGCGTGGTAGACCTCCCGGCACCTCTCCGGGGAGCCCGCGCTCCCCTCCCGCGGCGGCTCGGCGAGCACGGGCCCTTCGGGCAGGGCGTCCAGACACTGGAGGACGATCCGGGCCGCCTGCCGCATCTCCTCCACCCGCACCCAACATCGGTCGTGGGCATCGCCGTTGCGCCCCACCGGCACCTCGAAGGCCATCTCGCCATAGGCCTCGTAGGGCATCGCCCGGCGCAGGTCCCAGGCGACGCCGCTGGCGCGCAAGGCCGGCCCGGTCACCCCGAGGTCGACGGCCACGTCGGCCGCGAGGACGCCGAGCCCCACCGTCCGCTTCTTCCAGAGGCGGCTCCCCAGGAGGCCGCCGGCGCACTCCTCGAGCCGGGCGGGGAAGGAGCCGGCGAGCTCGCGGCACTTCTCCACCCAGCCCGCCGGCAGGTCGTGGGAGAGCCCGCCGGGACGCATGCCGCTGGCGCCCGGATACTGCCGGAGGTAGACCTCGAACAGCCCCAGCACCCGGTCGCGCTCGCGCAGCGCGGCGAAGAAGGGGGGCATGACCCCGAGGTCGGCGGCGTGGCCGGCGAGCCAGAGCAGGTGCGAGGCGATCCGCTGCAGCTCGGCGAGGAGGGTGCGCAGGTAGCGGGCCCGCGGCGGCGCCACGATCCCCTGCAGCTTCTCCACCGCTCCGACATAGGCGAGGTTGGTGGTGGCCGCCGCGGCGAAGTCGAGGCGGTCGGTCTGCGGCACGATGTCGGCGAATGGCGTCCGCTCGAAGAGCTTCTCGACGCCCCGGTGGAGATGGCCGAGGACCGGCCGGCAGTCGACGATCCGCTCGCCGTCCACCCGCGCCCGGAGGCGCAGGACGCCCTGGATCGCCGGATGCTGCGGGCCGAAGCCGAGCTCGATCTCCTCCCCGCGCTCGCCGCGCGGCTCGGCGGCAGGGTTCTCGTCCGGCCCGACGGCTTTGACCGCCTCAATGCCTTCGATCGTCTCGACCGTCTCGACCGCTTCGACCGCGAGCGGCTCGCCGGAGCCCTCAGTCACCGTCCGCCTCCGCCGCCGACGCGCCGGTCCCCATCCCCTCGAGGGGGAAGTCCTTGCGCAGGGGATGACCGTCGAATCCTTCCCAGAGCAGGATGCGAGTGAGCTCCGGGTGGCCGTCGAAGCGGAGGCCGAAGAGGTCCCACACCTCGCGCTCGCAGGCCTCGGCGGCGCGCCAGACCGTAGCGACGGAGGGGACGGGCGCGTCCTCGCCGGCCGCGACCTTGAGCCGCAGCCGCCGCGCCGCCGCCGGATTCAAAAGCGCAGGTCGGAGGAGATGGTAGACGACTTCGAAGCGCGGCTCGCGGCCGGGGAAGTCGACGCCGCAGAGGTCCACCAGCACCGTGAAGCCGTGCTCGGCTTTGAGCACCGCGCAGACCTCGGCGATCACCTCGCGCCGCACCCGGACCATCCTCTCGTCCCCCGCGTTGTCCCCTGAGCCCAGGACCGACTCCACGGCGTCGCCGAGCCCGGCGAGCGCGTCGCGGAGCGGATCCCCGGGGTCTTCCGGCGTGCTCACGCGCGGACCTCGGAGCGCCCCATCTTCGCCTCCAGCTCGAGGAGGCCGGCGAGCAGCGCCTCCGCGCTCGGCGGGCAGCCGGGCATGCGGACGGCGACCGGGATCACGCGGTCGAGCCCGCGGGAGACGGCGTAGGTCCGGTAGGGGTCTCCCCCGGCGGCGCAACCGAGGGCGAGCGCCCATTTCGGGTCGGGCATCTCGTCCCAGAGCCGGCGCAGCAGGGGCGCCATCTTCTCGCTCACGGTGCCGGCGACGATCAGCAGATCGCTCCGCCGCGGCGCCGTCCGGAACGCCTCGGCTCCGAAGCGCGACAGGTCGTGACGGAGGTCGAGCGCCGCCAGGAGCCCGCTCGCGCCGATCGCGCAGCAGCCGAGGCCCAGTAGCAGCGGCCGGACCCCCAGCCGGCGAGTCCAGTCGAAGATCCGGTCGTAGGTCGTTTCGAGAGCTCCCGCCGCGGCCGCTTCGCTTCTCTCCGTCACCGGATGATTTTAGCCCACCGCCGCCGCTTGCAACGACGCCTTGGCGGGCTGCCCTCGCCAAGGCCCCTCGGCGGAGGCCGCCGCGGCCTGTGGATTCCGATTGACTCCCGCCGCGCACCGAGCGACCATGAGGCTCCGCCGCGAGCAGCAGGCCGCAACCCGTGAACTCTGAGGAGGCGTTATCTCCATTCATCTTGAACCGCGCGCCGCCCTGGTCGTCGCCCATCCCGGCCACGAGCTGCGAGTCCACCACTGGATCGAGCGGAACCGTCCGCTGGTCTTCGTGCTGACCGACGGTTCCGGCCATACCGGCGCCTCGCGCCTGGCTTCCACCACGGCGGTTCTGGAGCGGGCGGGCGCCAGGCCGGGATCGATCTACGGCCGGCTCACCGATCGCGGGATCTACCGCGCGGTTCTCGACGGCGATCTCGACCTCTTCGCAAGCCTTGCCGACGAGCTCGCCGAAGCTCTCGACCGCTCCGGGACCACCGACGTCGCGGGCGACGCCGTCGAGGGGTTCAACCCCGGCCACGACGTCTGCCGGCTGGTGATCAACGCCGCCCTGGAGACGCTGGCGAACCGGGGACGCCACCCTCGCAATTTCGAGTTCCCGCTCGAAGGAGCGCCCGGAGAGTGCCCGCCGGAGGATCTGGCGGCGGCCCTCTGCCTGGAGCTCGACGCCGGCGCCCTGGAGCGCAAGCTCGCCGCCGCCGCCAGCTATCCCGAGATGGCCGCCGAGGTGGAGCGCGCCCTCGCCAGCCATGGCCGCGCGCCGTTCGCCACCGAATGCCTCCGCCCGGTCCGCTACGGCCTGGAGATCGGCGGCCGATCCTCGCAGCCTCCCTATTACGAAACCTATGGCGAGCGACAGGTGGCGGCCGGAATCTACCGCGAGGTGATCCGCTTCCGGGAGCACCTGGCGCCGCTGGCCGCGGGCCTCAGGGCTCGCGCGGTGCGCGAGGGGGATCGGACCGCTTGCGCATCCTGCTGACTAACCGATCGATCGAGAACCGGGCGGGCTCGGAGCTCTACCTCTTCGAGCTCGCGACCCGCCTGCTGGCGCGCGGGCATTCGCCCCTCGCCTTCAGCCCCCGCCTGGGCCCGGTCGCGGCAGCCCTTCGGCAGGCGACCGTCCCGGTGGTGGACGACCTCGCGGCGATCGGCGAGCCACCCGATCTGATCCACGGCCAGCACCATCTCGCGACGATGATGGCGCTGCTCCACTTCCCCGGCGTGCCGGCGCTCTTCGTCTGCCACGGCTGGCAGCCCTGGGAGGAGAGCCCGCCGCGCTTCCCGCGCATCCATCGCTATGTGGCGGTCGACTTCACCACGCGGGAGCGGCTCGTCTCGGAGGCCGGCATCCCGCCGGAACGGGTGGACGTGGTGCTCAACTTCGTGGATCTCGATCGTTTCCGGCCGCGCCCTCCCCTCCCCGCGAAGCCCCGGCGAGCCCTCGTGTTGAGCAATCAGGCGAGCGAACGGACGTTCCTCCCCGCCATCCGGGAAGCCTGCGCGCGGTTCGGCATCGCCCTCGACGTAGCGGGCGTCGCGTCAGGGAGCTCCCTGGAGCGCCCCGAGGAGCGGCTCCCCGCGTACGACCTCGTCTTCGCCAAGGGGCGCGCGGCCATGGAAGGCATGGCCGTCGGCACGTCGGTGGTGCTCTGCGACGAAGCCGGCGCCGGGCCGCTGGTGACCAGCGCGGACTTCGACGGCCTGCGCCGCCTCAACTTCGGCATCCGGACACTGCGAAACCCGGTCACTCCCGACGTTCTGGCCGATCAGATCGGACGCTACGATCCGGCGGACGCTAAGGAGGTCTCGCGGCGGCTCCGCGCCACGGCCGATATCGACGAGGCAGTGGACCGGATGCTCGCGCTCTACGAGGCCGTCCTCGCCGAGCACCGGCAGGCCGGAAACCCATCGGCCGCCGAGGAGAGCCGGGCCGCGGCCGCCTACCTGCGCTGGCTCAGCCCCGCCTTTGATGAGCGGGCGCAGCTCCTCGCCGAGAGTGCCGGCCGGAACGCGGAGACGGCGCGGCTGCTCGAGGAGCGCAACCGACTGAGCGCGGAGGCGGCGCCACTGCTCGCGGAACGCGACCGGCTAAGCACGGAGGCGGCCCACCTGCGCGCTGACCTCCAGGCGTACCGGTCGACCGCCACGTGGCGCCTGCGGGAACGGCTGCTGCGGTTTTCCTTGCTGCGCCGGGGATATCGGCGGCTGCGGGGGGCAAGAGAGGTATGATCTGCGTAGGCCTTGGCGTCGAGCACGCTCAGCACGGATGGAGCCGAAGATTGAGGATCGGATCATGAAGACGATTGAGAGAATTACCTTGAACCCCAACGTCATGGGTGGTAAGCCTTGCATCCGTGGCATGAGGGTTACTGTCGGAACAATTCTGGGGCTTCTCGCGGCCGGCCATTCGGAAGACAGGATTCTTCAGGCGTATCCCTATTTGGAAAGAGAGGACATCCGTCAGGCCCTCGCCTATGCGACTTGGAGGGTTGAAGAGGTAGAAGTCTCCCTGAACATCAGCCCTGCATGAAAATCCTCGTTGACATGAACCTATCTCCGGAGTGGGTCAGCGCTCTGAGTCAGGAGGGATTCGAGGCAGCTCACTGGTCCAGCGTCGGAGAGCCTCATGCGGACGATGCAGAGATTCTGAAATGGTGCCTGGACCATGACTGGATTGTCTTCACCAACGATCTGGATTTTGGACATATTCTAGCCCTGACTCAAGCAGGAGGACCGAGCGTTGTCCAGACCCGGGCTCAAGATCTTCTACCCGAGAGTCTCGGCGAAATCGTCTTTGCGGCTCTACGGCAGAATACAGATGCCTTGCAAACGGGAGCCTTGGTCGTGATTGACGAAGGTTCGCTCCGTGTTCGAATCCTGCCAATTAGACGACATACCTGATAACTGCTGAGGTCCAAGCCATGAATGTGATCGATTCGAAATCCCTCGCCCAAGCGGAGTCGCTGAAGCTCGTCTCCGACGAGCAGCCGGGGGCGCTGACTTATGCCGTCCCGCAGGCGTTCCCGCCTGCCTTCCTGATAGACTCGGCCTTTGTTGCGCAATCAGCACCCAACAAGCAGTTGAAGTCTCACCTTCAGCGGAGGAAGACATGAACGCAAAATCATGGCAGATCGGGCTCGTGGTGGTCTCCAGCCTTCTCGTGGCCCTGCGCGCCGACGCCCGCGCGACGGGGCCTTTCACGATGGGAATCCAGGAGATGGGCACCGCGTCCAGCGCCACGCTCGGACCGGGGATGGCGGACAAGCCGGTGAGGCTGTCGATCGTCGACGGCCGGTCGGGCACCGATCTGACGGTCATCGGCGAGATCTCGGACCACGCCGACAAAGTGTTTCCGATCCAGATCTCGAATGACCCGATCCCGTGGGCCAACGAGGTTTTCCAGAAGGAGGCCGCCGCCTCGGGGCTCAAGGTCTCTCCGGACGCTCGCCTGTCCCTCACCGGCAAGCTGACCCAGCTCCGACTCGTCGCGAGCACCAAGGCGTTCGGCTCGACCTACAGCGCGCAGGTTCAGGTGGCCTTCACGCTCGCCGACTCGCGGGGGACGCTCTGGACGGGCTCCATCGAAGGCGACGCCACCCGCTACGGGAAGGAGCGGAGCGGCGAGAACGCCAATGAGGTTCTGAACGACGCCCTGCGGGAGGCCTACACCAACGCCTTCGAAGACTCCGGCCTCCAGGGCGCCTGGACCGGCGGCAAGCCGGTCGCCTCGTCCAGCGCGTCCGCCCCAGTCGCCGCTCCCGCCGCGGCGATCTCGCCGTCGGAGATGCTGGGCGATCTCGTCAAGCTCAAGAAGCAGGGATTCACCACCGACCTGCTGGTGAACTACGTCAACCAGAAGACGCTGACCAAGTCGCTGTCGGCGGACGATCTGGTCAAGTGGAAAAACGCCGGCATGCCCGAGGAGGTCATCAAGGCGGCGCTGGCGCGGGCGGGGAGCTGAGACCACGCTGCTACAATCCGCCCCTGCATGCCCCTCGTCCAGATCCTCCCTACCACCGAGCGGCTCCTCCGCCGGATCGACGCCATGGCCGGCCAGCCGGTCGCCATGCTGGTCGATCTGGTGGCGGACGTGTTCATTACCGGCACGCCGAAGCGGATCAGCCGGGAAGCGCCGGTGCTCATCCTGTCGTATCAGGGCGAGAAGCTGACGCCGGGCGGTGGGGCGAACGCGGTCGCCAACGTCGCCGCGCTGGGCGGGCGGCCGCTGCCGCTCGGGGTGGTGGGCGACGATCCGCACGGCCGCGGGCTGCTCGCCGACCTGGAGGCGCGGGGAGTGACGACGGAGGGGATCGTGGTGCGGCCCGGCTACCGGACGCCCACCAAGGTCCGCATCCTCGGCGGCGGCCGGCACTCCATCAAGCAACAGATCGTGCGCTACGACATCGAGGAGACGCTCGCGCTCGGCCGCGAGGACCGCGAGCGTTTCGTCAGCCTTCTCAGGCGCTGGTCCGGCGAGGCGCGCGTCGCCATCCTGTCCGACTACGGCTACGGCGCGGTCGAGCCGGCGATGCTGCCGCGGATGCGCGACGCCCTCGGCGAGCGGGCGACATTGATCGCGGACAGCCGCTATCGCCTCGGCG
The DNA here is from genome assembly GCA_036403495.1 of Thermoanaerobaculia bacterium. Lineage (GTDB taxonomy): Bacteria > Acidobacteriota > Thermoanaerobaculia > Multivoradales > UBA5704 > DATARR01. The sequence continues at coordinate 5,415 of DASWQX010000176.1, read as the reverse complement.
AATTCGTCGGACTTGACGGCGCCACTCCCAACGAGGAGGAGGCGGAAGCGTTCCTCGGCGCCGCGATCGAGGACGATCCTGAGCGCCTGGAGCAGGCGGGCCGGGACCTGCGCCAGCGGCTCGGCGCGCGCTTCCTGCTGATCACCCGCGGCAGCCGCGGCATGAGCCTCTTCCGCTCGGAGGTCTCGGCCCACCTCCCGGTCTCCGGAACGGACCAGGTGGCCGACGTCACCGGCGCCGGCGATACGGTGATCGGCACCTTCGCCCTCGCCCTGGCGGCGGGCGCGGATCCGCTGGAGGCGGCGCTGCTGGCCGACTACGCCGGCGGCGTGGTAGTGATGAAGATGGGGACGGCCACCTGCTCGCCCGAAGAGCTGCGGCGGGCGGTAGAGTCGGACCCCCGCCCTCTCAAGGAGCTGCGGTGGGGCTGGTTCTGACGGTCCCCGAGCTGCGCGAGCGCCTCCAGGCGCTCAAGGCCGCGGGGAAGAAGGTCGCCTTCGCCAACGGGCACTTCGATCTGATGCACGTGGGTCACCTGCGCTACCTGCGCGCCGCCCGCGCCGAGGCGGACGCGCTGGTGGTGGCGATCAACGATGATTCTTCGGTCGCGCGCCTGAAAGGGCCGGAGCGGCCGATCGTCCCCGCCGCCGAGCGGGCCGAGCTGCTGGCGGCCCTGGAGCCGGTCGACTTCGTGGTGGTCTTCGACGGCGATTCGCCGGCACCGCTCCTCGCCGATCTCCAGCCGGACGTGCACTGCAAGGGGACCGACTACGGCTCGCCCGAGCGGGTGCCCGAGTACGCGACGGTCCGCGCCTACGGCGGCCGCACGGCGCTGGTGGGCGATCCCAAGGATCACGCGACGAGCGAGCTGATCGCCCGGGTGAAGGCGCTGCCTTGAGGGCGTCCCTTCGGGACTGGGCCCCTCACTCCCCAACCCCTCTCTCCCAGCCCTCCACCCATCCCACCGGGGAGAGAGGGGCTAAAAAAACAGAGTCAGGAAGCTGTGCTTTTAGACTAACCACTCCCTCTTCTCCCCGTCAGGGCGGGTGGAGGGACGGGAGAAGAGGGCCGGGGTGATGAGGGACCACCCTTCAAGGATCCTCATCGTCCGCACCAGCGCGCTGGGCGACGTCGTCCATGCCCTGCCGGTGCTCACCGCCCTGCGGCGGCACCTGCCCGAAGCGAAGATCGGCTGGGTGGTCGAAGAGGGGATGGCGCCGGTGCTCGCCGGGCATCCGGATCTGGACGAGCTGCTGGTGGTGCGGCTGCGGCAGTGGCGGAAGGTCTCCGCACAGGGGATGAGCGAGCTCGGCGGCTTTCTCGGCGCCCTGCGGCGCTTCTCCGCCGACGTGGCGCTCGATCTGATGGGAAACCACAAAGCGGGCGTGATCTCGGCGCTCTCGCTGGCGCGGCGGCGGCTCGGCTTCGCCCGCGGAGGGCGGCGCGAGCCGTCGAGCGCGGTCTGGATCAACCGGCCGGTCGTGCCGCGCGGGACTCACGCCGTGGACCGCATGCTGTCGCTCCTCGACGGCCTCGACCTTCCCGCCGAGCCCGCCGATTTCGGTCCGTCGAAGCTCTTCCGCGACGAACCGGCGGCGGCGCGGGAGCTCCTCGCGGCGCATCCGGAGCCCTTCGCCCTCCTCCACGCCGGCGCCGGCTGGGCCAACAAGCGCTACCCGCCGTCCTGGTGGGGCCAGGCCACGAAGCTCCTTCAGGCGGAGACCGGCCTGCCGACGTGGGTGGCCGCGGCGCGCGGAGAGGAGGGGCTGGCGGCCGAGGTCGCGGCGGCGAGCGGGGGCGCGGCGCGCGCGGTGCCGGCCGGCGACCTGTCGACTTTGGCGGCACTGATCCGCCGGGCGCGGCTGATGCTGGGCGGCGACAGCGGACCGAGCCACCTCGCGCGCGCCCTGGGGACGCCGCTGGTGATGGTCATGGGCCCCACCGACCCGCAACGCCACGGCCCCTACGGCGCGCCGGAGACGGCGGTCTTCAAACGCCTCCCCTGCAGCTTCTGCTACCAGCGGCTCGCCGAGACCAAGGCATGCCTGCTGGAGGTGCCGCCGCGGTGGGTGGCGGCGCGGGCGGCGGAGCTTTTGGGAACATAGCAAGATTCCCATGGGCCAGTGCGTTGACCCGTTTTCCCACCGGCTGGTAGACTGACGGGCGTTTCACACAGCTTTCACGGGAGCGCGAGCTCCCACCAAGAAGGAAGGGTCCGGAGATCCGGCCCCAGAGGTGATTCGCATGGCACTACCCGCGGAAGCGGTCCGGCGGCCGCAGACCCAGTCGAACGTCCCCGACAAGCTGGGCGAGCTGCTGGTGCGCTCCGGCCGGATCGACCAGACCCAGCTCAACGAGGCCCTCGCGCTGCAGAAGGAGCAGGGGGGCCGGGTCGGCACCAACCTCGTCAAGCTCGCCTACCTGACGGAAAAGCAGCTCGTCGACGCGCTCTCCCAGCACTTCAAGGTGCCATCGGTGGAGCTCAACGGAATGGACATCGACGAGGCCGTGCTCAAGATCATCCCGGCGGACCTCGCCCGCAAGTACACCATCCTCCCGGTCTCCAAGACCGGCGCCACGATCACCGTCGCGATGATCGATCCGACGAACGTCTTCGCGATGGACGACGTCAAGTTCATGACCGGCTACCGCGTCGAGCCGGTGGTGGCCTCCGAGACGGGGATCCGCGTCGCCATCGACCGCTACTACGGCTCGACCCACGCGATCGAGCTGAAGAAGGTCATGGAGGACCTCTCCGAGGACGCGACCGCCGGCGGCACCGACCTCGAGGTGATGGAGGAGGAGCAGGACCTCGACTTGGCGGCGCTGGAGGAGGAGTCCGAGCAGGCGCCGGTGGTCAAGCTGGTGAACCTGGTGCTCACCGACGCCATCAAGCGCGGCGCCTCGGACATCCACATCGAGCCCTACGAGAAGGAGTACCGGGTCCGCTACCGGATCGACGGCATCCTCTACGAGATGATGCACCCGCCGCTCAAGCTCAAGGAGGCGATCACCAGCCGCTGCAAGATCATGGCGCGGCTCGACATCGCCGAGAAGCGGCTGCCGCAGGACGGACGCATCAAGATCAAGACCAAGATCTCCGGCAAGTCCAAGGACCTCGACTACCGCGTCTCCGTGCTCCCCACGCTGTTCGGCGAGAAGATCGTCATGCGCTTGCTCGACAAGGACAAGCTCATGCTCGACATGACGAAGCTGGGCTTCGAGGCCGAATCGCTGCGCAAGTTCGAGAACGCGATCCTCAAGCCTTACGGCATGGTGCTGGTCACCGGCCCCACCGGCTCGGGGAAGACCAACACGCTCTATTCGGCCTTGCAGCGGATCAATACCCCGGAGGTCAACATCATGACCGCCGAGGACCCCGTGGAGTTCAACCTCTCGGGGATCAACCAGGTGCAGACGCGCGAGCAGATCGGCCTCAACTTCGCGGCGGCGCTGCGCTCCTTCCTGCGCCAGGACCCGAACATCGTGCTGGTCGGCGAGATCCGCGACTTCGAGACCGCCGAGGTGGCGATCAAGGCCGCCATGACCGGCCACCTCGTGCTCTCCACCCTGCACACCAACGACGCCCCGTCGTCGATCAGCCGCCTGATGAACATGGGCATCGAGCCCTTCCTGGTGGCGACCTCGGTGCACATGATCGTCGCCCAGCGGCTGGTCCGCCGCATCTGCTCCTTCTGCAAGGAGCCGCTCGACGTGCCGCCGGCGGCGATGGTCCAGGCTGGCTTCTCCGAGGCGGAGGCGCGCACCCTCAAGCTCTTCCGCGGCCGCGGCTGCGAGCGCTGCAGCAACACCGGCTACAAGGGGCGCGTCGGACTCTACGAGGTGCTGGAGATCGACGACGAGCTGCGCGAGATGATCCTCTCCGGCGCCAGCGCCTTCGAGCTGCGCCAGAAGGCGATCCAGCTCGGCATGATGACCCTGCGCGGCAGCGGCCTGCAGAAGATCCGCGACGGCATGTCGACGCTGGAAGAGGTCGTCCGCGAGACCGTTCTCTAGCCCCTAGACCGGCACCGGCCCGGTGGTCCCCGCGACCGCCGCGCCGGCCGGTGCTTCCCCTGCCTTGCCGCCGACGGCGGCCAGCGCCGAGGCGCCCATCCGCACGAACGCGATCCAGAGCAGGTCCGCGATCAGCAGGTGGATCACCTGCATCCAGACCGGCGCCAGGAAGAGCACGTTCACCGTCCCCGCCAGGATCTGGACGAACACCAGCGCCGCCGTCCAGCCGGCGAAGCGGCGGGTGTCGGTCCCGAGCGCCTTCTTCCCCCACGACAGCGCCAGGGCGAGCGCGAAGACGCCTGCCGCGATCGCGATCGCCGGATGGAAGAGCCGCAGGCGGATCAGCAGGTGGCCCGTCGGCGAGACGTCCTGCCGGAGGGCCGCCGAGAGCGATTGCGACGGATAGAGGGTGTCCCCCAGGGCGGCGGTGGCGCCGCTCACCCCCGAGAGGAGCAGCCCGAATAGCCCGACCACCACGCCGCCGCTCCAAAGTCCCAGTCCACGCAAACGAAACCGTGAGCCACCCGACGCGAAATGGGCGGTGAGCGCGAGCGCGCCGAGCAACAGGAAGGTGTTGACCAGATGCGTGGACGTCACCGCCGCCCGGTTCATCGAAGGGTTGTCCGCCACCAGCCGGAAATGCACCAGGACCGCGCCGAGAGCCGCCTCCGCCACCATGAAGGCCATCGACCAGCCCGCCGCCGTGCGCGCCGCATGCCCCCGTGGCAGCCCCCGGAACGCCCCCACGACCAGCCCCACGACCAGCAGCAGCGCGACGCCGCTGGTCATCCGGTGCGAGAGCTCGATGATCGTCTCGATCTTCGGCGAGTGCTGCACGACCACCCCATTGCACAGCGGCCAATGGCTGCCGCACCCCGCCCCCGAGCCGGTGGCCCGCACGATCGACCCCCAGAGCACGACGGCGATGTTGAACGCGAGGGTGAGCCAGGAGTAGCGGGCGAAGCGGGTCATGGAATGGATAATACGTCGGGGGAGGACGGATGAACTATCTCGTGACTCGCGACCTCAGGAAGCGGCAGACGCCGGCCGAGAAGGTTCTGTGGCGGACGTTGCGGGACCGGCGGCTGCGCGGCCTGAAGTTCCGGCGCCAGTTCCCGGTCGATCCCTTCGTCGCGGATTTCTGCTGCTGGGAGATCCGGCTCATTGTCGAGCTGGACGGCGGCATCCACGCCGAGCCTCAGCAGACGGCACGGGACCGCGAGCGAGACGCCTTCCTGCGGGGATCGGGGTTTACGATTCTGCGGTTTCCCAACGAGCGGGTGTTCGGGGATGCGGCGGGGGTGATCGCGGAGATCCTTGAGTTGGCGCGAGGGAAGCGGTGGATCTGAGGGTTTGAGCGGGTCGGAGGGCTATATTGGTGGCGCCCCCCCCCCCCAA